>DASSAT010000386.1:0-6304 GCA_035699305.1 Fimbriiglobus sp.
CAGGACCGGTCGTTGTAGTCCCAGTCCGATTTCGCAAACCCGGCCAGGTCCTCCAGCCACACCCGGCCGGTGGTGCCCGACACTTGTACCAGATACGGCAGGTGGTCGTGCTTCGACAGGCCGACCGTCCCTGGCCCGAACGCATATCTGGCGGACTGGCTGCCGACGGTGGCGGTGATCGTCCCGGTCAGGGTCCTGCGGACGGCGTCCTCCGGGGTGGCGGCCTCGGCCACGGTGATCCCCCGCAGGTCGGTCGGGGCCAGCCGGAGTTCGCCGGCGTGCGTGGCGACCGTCTCCCCCGGTTCGCCGGCCGCCGGGCTGAGCAGGGTGACGCCGTACACCGCCGGGAGCGTCCGGTCCTCCAATTGCTCAACACTCAGGCGGTTCGGGTTGCGCCGACGGGGGGGGGGCAGAGCGGTTCATCGCGTCAGTCCATCACTGCGGGAGAGGAGGCCGGGTCGGACTGCCGGAGAAAGGTTAATCCGTCCGGGCCGGGCCGGTCAAGAAAAATCGCCCGGCGAATCCGATTCTTCACATCGCTTCGGTCGGCCGGTCAACGCGCCGGCCTGTGAACAACTCTCGCAGTCTCGTGCGAGGGTCGCAACGGCCAACCGCCGGCCCCGGCTGTGCTACGGATCAGCAACCCGTTCTCTCGTTCCCACGCTCCGCGTGGGAACGCACGGGCGGGACGCTCAGCGTTCCGAGCTATAGCGGGAGATGACGTCTTGAGGATGCGGTAGCTCATCGAGCGGGGAAACCCGCGACGCGGAGCGTCGCCCCCGTGCGTTCCCACGCAGAGCGTGGGAACGAGAAGACAGGGATGGCTCAGCCAACCGCGACCCCGACTGTGCTACGAATCGGGAACCCGTAACATCACGGAAGGAAGCCTCTCGGAGTTCGTCATGCGAAGCCCACTTCGGATCGCCGCCCTGGCTGTCGTCGGACTGCTGCTCGCCCCGGCCGTCGCTGAGGCGCACAAGATGGAGGTCGAGGCGCGGACCGACGGCGTCACCGTCCGCGTGGTCGCCGGGTACGAGGGCGACGAGCCGACCGAGGGCGCGACGGTGACGCTGACCGACGCGGCCGGCGCCGTCGTGGCCGAGGGGACGACCGACGCGAAGGGGCTGTGCGTGCTGCCGCGGCCGAAGGCCGGCACCTACCAACTCGCCGTGGACGACGGTGCCGGCCACCGTGCCGAGTTGGCGCTGCCGGTGCCGGAGAGCGAGGCGGAGGTCACGGCCCGGACGGAGCGCCGCAACCGCTGGCTGATGGCGGCGGTCGGCCTCGCGGCGATTGCCGGCGGCACGGCGGTGGCGCGACTGCTGCGCCGCAAGCCCGGCCCGGCCGTAACCAGTTCACGCAGGTGAGTCGGGGTGTGCCGAACTGCGACGGTCGGCAGCCACCGACCAGATCAACAGGCCGAGGCCGGCCACGTGGACGATGTGGTAGACCCACATGCTGATTCGGAAGCCAATCGACGCGGCTCGCTTGTCGAAGCCGGCGGCCCCCAGCCAGCGATAAACATCGAACGCCGTGAAGACGGCCCCGCTGGTGAGGAAGAGGGCGACGAGGGCCGCCATCGCGTACCAGATGGCCCGGTGTGATCGGCGTCGGACGACGAACAGATACACCAGCCCGGCGATCAGGATGACGCGCAGCAAACCGTTGATCACGTAGCTATCCCATTGCTCCATCCCGATTTCCCCGTTCGGGTGCGACTCGTCGCCGGCTATCCTTCGGAGTCATTCTGCCCGCACCAGGCGATCGGAGAAATGGAAAACGAGATGAGTGAGTAGCGTTTTGCCGGCTTCGCGCGGATGCTAAACTCATCGGCGCCCCCCGCGCACCACCCCGGAGCCGCCTCATGCCTCGTCGGTCCCCACGCGGCAAGCCGTACCACAAGCCGCGGCCCCGCGGCCCCGACGACCCGCCGCGGCGGGAGCGCGGCGAGCGCTCCACCGCTCCCGGCGAACACCGACCTGTCATGCTCGCGGAAGTCCTCGCGGTCCTCGATCCGCGGCCGGGGCACGTCGTCGTCGATTGCACCCTCGGGTTCGCCGGGCACAGCGTCGAGCTACTGAATCGCGTCGGACCGACCGGCAAGCTAATCGCCACCGACCTCGACCCGGCCAACCTGCCGCCGGCCGAGGCGAGGCTCGCCGCGGTCGGGGCCCCGTTCGCGCTGCGTCACGCCAACTTCGCCGGGCTGCCGGGGGTGCTGGCCGCTGAGGGGATCACCGGCATCGATGGCCTCGTCGCGGACCTCGGCATGTCGAGTATGCAGGTGGACGACCCCGGCCGCGGATTCTCGTTCTTGCGCGACGGGCCGCTCGACATGCGCATGGACCCGACCCGCGGCCCGACCGCCGCCGAGTTGCTGAACACCCTGCCGCAAGACGAACTCGCCGCCGCGCTGCGTGACCTGGGCGACGAGCCGCAGGCCGAGACGATCGCGGCGGCGATCGTCAGCCGGCGGAAGACGCAGCCGTTAACGCGGACAGGCGAGCTGCGCGAACTGATCGAGCGGGCGGCCCCGGTGAAGGTGCGGCGCGGCCCCGGGGCGCCGCCGGAGCGCAAGCAGCGGCTGTTGCCAGCGTCCCGCGTGTTCCAGGCGCTGCGGGTGCTGGTCAACCGCGAACTGGCGAACCTGGCGCACCTGCTGCGAGTGCTGCCCGGCCTGTTGAACCCGGGCGGCACGGCTGCGATCATCAGCTTCCACAGCGGCGAGGACCGGCTGGTCAAGGCGGCGCTGCGCGACGGGCTGCGGGCCGACGTTTACGAAGCCGCGTCCGACGACCCACTGCGGCCGACGGAGGAGGAGAAGCGCGTCAACCCGCGGTCGCGGTCGGCCAAGCTGCGGTGGGCGCGGAAGAAAAACTAACCACAGAGACACAGAGAACACCGAGGGAAGAATCACAGAGAAAGACAGAAAGAATAAGTTTGAAGACAGAAGATGGATGCCGGGCTACCTGTCTTGGACCCTGATTGTTGTCTGCTCGGTGTTTCTGGTCTCTGTGTTCTCTGTGACTCTGTGGTTCGTTCCTTTTCGGAGCCGACACATGCCCGAAGTCGAACTGCCCGACCCGGACGAGGCGCACGAGAAGGCCGGCCACCCGTTCACCCGGGCGGTGGCCCTGTGCGTGGCGGTGTACGCGGTGGCCCTGGCTGTCTCGTCGCTCGGCGGCAGCAACGCGGCCAAGGACATGATGATGAGCCAGCAGCGGGCCGCCAACCAGTGGGCGTACTACCAGGCCAAGGCGGTCCGCGAGAACTTGTACCTGCTGGAGGCCGAGAAGTTCGACCTGGAGCTGGAGGTCCGCGGGGCCGCCATGTCCGAGACCGACCGGCGGCGGGTCGAGCAGCTCCGCGACAAGTACCGGAAGAAGGCCGCGGGGTACGGGAAGGAGAAGGAGGAGATCATGGCCGAGGCCCGCAAGGAAGAGGCGGCCCGGGACGTGGCCCAGCGGCGCGACCCGTACTTCGACGCGGCCGAGGTGTGCCTGCAAGTCGGGATCGTGCTGGCGTCGGTGGCGATGCTCTCCGGCAAGCGGTGGGCGTTCGCCGTCAGCCTGGTGCTGGCCGTCGCCGGGGCGGCGCTGGCGGCCAACGGGTTCGGGCTGTTCGTCGCGGTGCCGGGGCTGGAGTGAGATTCCCGGCGAACCCCGAGCGTCAGCGCGGGGGTGGGGCGGTTAACCCCTCCCCCCGGCCCCTCCCCGAAGCGGGAAGGGGAGCAAGACGCTGGTTCGGCTCCCCCTCCCCGCTTCGGGGAGGGGGGGGGGGAGGGGTTCGCCCGGCGTCACGCCTTGAGCAGCCCGGCGTTGCGGCCGATCGGCTCCAGCGCCTCGACGAGGTCCTCGGCCGTGTGGAAGCGGTCGGACGGGTGCTTGGCCAGGAGCCGCATCACCACCACCTCGAACGCCGGCGGGATGCTCGCCTGGGACTCGCGCGGCAGCGGCGGGTACTCGGTGCGGATGCGGACGACCGTCTCGGCTGGGACGGCCCCGCGGAACGGCGGCCGGCCGGTCAGCAGCGCGTAGCAGACCGCCCCGAGGCTGAACAGGTCGCTGCGATGGTCCACCGGGATGGTCCCGCCGGCCGTCCGCTCCGGCGACATGTAGTCCACGTCGCCGAGGAGTTCACACGGCTTGGAGGCCAGCCGGTCGGACGCCGGGTCGGTCGCCTTGGCCAGCATCAGCCCGCCCAGCTTCACCTCCTTGTCCGCCGCCCGGATCAGGACGCTGGCCGGGCAGACGTTGCGGTGGACGACCCCGTGGTCGAAGGCGCACGCCAGCGCCCGGCCCAGCCGCAGCCCGAACCGGAAGGCGAACCGCCAGTCTGGCATCCCTTCCGAACCGACCCGCTTGAGGAGCGCCGCCAGGCTCTCCCCCTCGACCAGTTCCATCGCCGTCCACAGGTACGGCCCGGACTTCCCGGCCCCCACCACTCGGACCAGGTTCGGGTGCGCCGCCGGCATGATCGCCTTCATCGCCCCGATGAACCGCCGGCGGTCGTCGTCGTGCCGGGCGAACGCTGGCTGCATCACCTTCAGGGCGACCGGCACGCCCTCGATCGTGTCGGTGGCGCGGAAGACCATCCCGGCCGCCCCGCGGGCGAGGACCGTCTCGACGTGGAAGTGCGTGAACTCCGAGCCGATCAACTCGGCCAACTGGTCGATCTCGGCGGGGTCGTACTCCGACGAACTGGCCACCCCGCGGGTCAGCTCCTCGTCGGTCATGGCCCGGGTCAGGTAGCGGATGGCGGTGTCCCCGACCTGGAGGACGTCGCCGTGCCCGAGCACGTGGGACGCGACGGCGGCCCCGTTGACCAGGGTGCCGCCCGAGCCGGGCTGGTCGAGGACGGTGACGACCCCGTCCTCGTTATTGATCATGCAGTGGAACCGGGACACGCTCGGGTCGTGGACCATGTACGAGGCTTCGGAGTGACGGCCGAGCAGGTGCCCGCTCCCGGGGTGGACGGGAAACTTCCGGTCCTTGTAGTCCCCGCCGACGACGACGAAGTACGGAAAGTCCATGACTCACCTCGCAGACGGGAGGAGCGGAGGTGATGCGATTCGAGTCGAAGGCAAGTGTACCCGATCGGATCGGCCGGTGGGAGGGGCAAGCGGCCTGCGGGGGGCGGACGGGCGGCGGGCGGTCGTTAAATCCGGGCGGTCCAGTCCGCGGCGCGGAGGCCGGAGACTTTGCCGAAGTCCGCCAGGTTCCGGGTGACGAGGGTGGCGTCGTTGGCCAGCACGATCGCGGCGATGCGGAGGTCCATCGTGCCGATGCGGACCTTGTCGGCCTTGAGCCGCTTGAAGTGCCCGACGGCCCGGTCGCCGAAGTCGAGGACACGTCGGTCGCGGTAGTCGTTCAGGGTCTCCCGCAGTTGCAGGGCGGCGGCAGCGAATTGCTCGGGGGTACTCGCTTTCATGCACTGAGCGAGTCGGCCACGCAGTTGCTCAAGCAAGGTGACAATCGTGACGGCAATCCGCTCGCCCCGGGAGCCTACCCGCTCCCGCAAACGGTCCGCGTCGGCTCCGCTGCCGGTGGTGATGAGAGAAAGGACATCCGTGTCCAGGACGATCATTTACTGCCACTCCGTGCTCTTGTCTTCTTTCGGGTCTTCTTCGTCCTGGCTTCGGCTTGCATCTCCCGGTCGAACTCCTCAAGCGACTCCCGGTTGACCTGTTCCCGCCACTCTCGGCCAAGTCTCATCGCCTCTTCAAAATGTGGATCGTTCGCGTACTTTCCCGCCAGGTCCAGCCAGGATTTCGTCTCGGGCTTCTTGTCCGCGAGTTTCGCCTTCAACTCTCGAACCTCGGCCTCAAGCGACGCCACCCGCTTCTCCAATTCCTTCACCGTCATGGTTCGTCCTCTGTCACTTTGCCAAGCATTCTACCCCAGCCCCCCGGCCTGCATCAGCCCGATCGTCGCCGCCATCGCCTGGACGGTCTTGTCCACGTCGGCGGCGGTGTGCTCGCAACTCGTCATCCCGGCGAAGCCCCACCAGTCTACCCCGTGCAGCAGCATCCCCTGCCGCATCGCATGGACCTGCCGCGGGTTCTTCGGGCCGTCCAGCGCGGCCAGGTCGCCGCCGTAGGGGATCAGGCCGTCGGCGTCGCCGGCGTCGGTCCGCGGCCGCTCGCCGCGGTAGTTCGGCACCGCCCGCACCATCGAGAAGTCGCCGTAGGCCACCCACGGCCAGCCCTTCGCCGCGAACAGCCCGTTGAGCCGGTTGCGCAGGAGCCGCCCGGCCTCGTTGGCCTTCCGGCTCGGCTCCCCCGTGGCGACGCGCTTCAGCGCCG
>DASSAT010000387.1:0-3126 GCA_035699305.1 Fimbriiglobus sp.
TCGAAGAGACGACGGTGACGGAGCACTTCCCGCTGTTCAACGGAAAGGCAACTCGGATGTACACGGTCGTTGGCAAACGGACCAAGGGGAAGGTCGCGGTTTGACCGAGCCGCCGGCTCACACCTGTCCCTTGAGGAACACCGCCGCCAGCGGCGGCAGGGTCAGGTTGAGCGAGTACGGCCGGCCGTGCCACGGGACGTACTCCGCGTGCAGCCCGCCGGAATTGCCGACGTTGCCGCCCCAGTAGCTTGCCGCGTCGGTGTTGAGGATTTCCTGCCAGTAGCCGGCCCCGGGCACCCCGACCCGGTAGTTGTTTCGCGGCACCGGGGTGAAGTTGAGCACCACCAGGATTCGGTCGCCGCCGGCCGCCGGCTTGCGGAGGAAGGCGTAGGTGCTCGCCGCCGCGTCCTGGGCGTCGATCCACTCGAACCCCGCCGGGTCGCAGTCGAGTTGGTGCAGCGCCGGCTCGGTCCGGTACAGCCGGTTCAGGTCGGTGACCAGCTTTTGCACCCCTCGGTGCGGGTCGTACTCCAGCACGAACCAGTCCAGGCTCTGGTCGTGCTGCCATTCCGACCGCTGGCCGAACTCCCCGCCCATGAACAGCAGCTTCTTGCCGGCCATGCCCCACTGGTACGCGAACAGCAGCCGCAGCCCGGCGAACTTCTGCCACTCGTCGCCGGGCATCTTGTCCCACAGCGGCCCCTTGCCGTGGACCACCTCGTCGTGCGAGAGCGGCAGGATGTAGTTCTCCGTGAAGGCGTAGAGCATGCGGAAGGTCAGCTCGTGGTGGTGGAACTTGCGGTGGACCGGCTCGCGCGAGCAGTACTTCAGGGTGTCGTGCATCCACCCCATGTCCCACTTGTACCCGAACCCCAGCCCGCCGACGTACGTCGGCCGCGACACCATCGGCCAGGCGGTGGACTCCTCCGCCAGCGTCTGCACGCCGGGGTAGTGCTTGTAGACCTCCGTGTTGAACCGGCGGAGGAAGTCGATCGCCCCGATGTTCTCGTTGCCGCCGTACTCATTGGGCACCCACTCCCCGGCCCCGCGCGAGTAGTCTAGGTACAGCATCGACGCGACGGCATCGACCCGCAGCCCGTCCAGGTGGTACTTGTCCAGCCAGAACAGCGCTGAGCTGAGCAGGAAGCTGCGGACCTCGTGCCGGCCGTAGTTGAACACGAAGCTGCCCCAGTCCGGGTGGAAGCCCTGCCGCTGGTCGGAGTGCTCGTACAGGTGGGTGCCGTCGAAGTAACCCAGCCCGAACTCGTCAGTGGCGAAGTGCGACGGCACCCAGTCGAGGATGACGCCGACCCCCTTCTGGTGCAGGTGGTCGATCAGGAACATCAGGTCCTGCGGGGTGCCGAACCGGCTGGTCGGGGCGAAGTACCCGGTCGTCTGGTAGCCCCAGGAGCCGAAGAACGGGTGCTCGGTCAGCGGCAGGAACTCGACGTGGGTGAACCCCAACTGGTTGCAGTAATCGGCCAGCCGCGGGGCGAGTTCACGGTAGCCGAGTGAGTGGTACGGCGGCTGCCAGGTCCGCGCCCAGGAGCCGAGGTGGACTTCGTAGATCGACACCGGGGCTGTGTGCGCCAGCTTCGGCCCGCGGGCGGCCATCCAGCCGGCGTCGTTCCATCGGTACGACAGATCCCAGGTGACCGACGCGGTCTTCGGCGGCACCTCGCAGGTGAAGGCGTACGGGTCGCCCTTCTCGACCTTGTACCCCATGTGCCGCGACGAGACGTGGTACTTGTAACAGACTCCCGACCCGACGTTCGGCACGAACCGGCCCCAGACGCCCGAGGAGCCGATCGGCTCCATCGGGTCGGCCCCCTTGTCCCAGCCGTTGAAGTCGCCGATGACCGAGACGTACTCGGCGTTGGGTGCCCAGACAGCGAAGTGGAACCCGGCCTTGCCGTCGCGCACGCACGGGTGGGCGCCGAGCTTCTCATAAAGCCGGACGTGGCTCCCCTCGTTGAACAGGTACAGGTCCTGCGGGGTGAGCCAGGTCATCTCGCCGGTGGTGGTCGGCATCGGTGCGTCCGTGGGGAGGTCGGTAAGAACAGGAGTACGCGACGGGCGACGATCCCGCCACGGTGGACTGGTAGAACCGACCCGCCCGGTCGGGAAAGGGGGAATGGTCGAACCGTGCGAAGTGGTTATGCCGGCCCGACGGGGGCGGATTCAAGTTGGTCCCAGAACTCTTTCAACACCTTCAGCGTGTCGCCCGGCAGCGGCGAACAGGAGTACAGCACACGGGCGTAAAGGTTCGCCAGCCGGAACCCCGGGTCGTCCAACCCGGCGTACTCGTGGCCGACCCGGACGGCGAACTCCATCGGCGTCTCGCCTGGCTCGCGGCCGCGGTCCCGGTCCCAGGCCCAGGCGTCGAACGCGGCGAATGTGTACTCGACCAGTTCCGCGGGCTCGCGGCGGCGGGCGGTGCCGTCGGCGAACGGGTTGTCGAACGCGGAGAACGGCGGTGGGCGCTCCTCGACTTCTTCCGCCACTTCGTCGTCACCCCCTCGCTGACGCTCGGGGTTCGCCTTTCGGCCGAACAGCCCCTTGAGCCAGTCGAGCAGGTTCCTAGCCCAGTCGGTGAACGGGGCCAGATACCGCAAGATGAAGATGGCGATGCCGACGATCACGGCGATCGCAACGACAATCCAAACGATCCACTTCACGAACGAGCCGACCTTCTCCAGCGCCTCGCCGATCCGCGACGTGCCGGATGAACCGGAGTCGGAGCCGGCGTCGGACTGGTCCTTCTCGGCGTCTTGGCCCTCCCCGCCATCGCGGGGCGCCTGCTGATCGTCGCCGGAACTCGATTGTTGCCCGGAGGACTTCGACTGCGACTGCTTGCCCTGGTTTCGATCCTGTTTCCGGTTCGGCCCGTTCTTCTGCTCGGACTTCTCGCCGGTCTGGTCGCCCTGGTTGTCGCCCTTTTCGCCGGACTTGTCGTTGCCGCCTTGCGACTTGCCTTTGCCGCCACCGGAGCCTTTCTCGCCGGAATTGCCGCCGCCCTTCTTACCGCCCTTGGCCGAGTTCTTGCCGTCACCGGCCTGGGTCTTCTTCCCCGCGGCGCCCTCGCCCTTGCCGGCCGAGCCGTCGTTGACCTGGGCGTAGCGCGAC
>DASSAT010000388.1:0-3404 GCA_035699305.1 Fimbriiglobus sp.
TGGACGGCGGCGCCGTGCTGCCCGGGTTTTCCCTGCCGCTGGCCGACCTGTTCAACGACCCGCAACTGAACCCCCGCCCGTAACGGAGCCGCGATAATGCCCCCCGCGATGACGCTGACCGAGAAGGTCCTGGCCCGCGCCGCCGGCCGCGACCACGCCGCCCCCGGCGCGAACGTCTGGGTCAACGTGGACGTGCTCATGACCCACGACGTCTGTGGCCCCGGCACCATCGGCATCTTCAAGAAGCACTTCGGCGAGAACGCCAACGTCTGGGACAAGGAGAAAGTGGTCATCATCCCCGACCACTACATCTTCACCAAGGACGCGATGGCCAACCGCAACGTGGACGTGCTCCGCGCCTTCGCCAAGGAACAAGACCTGCCGTACTACTACGATGTCGGCTCCGAAAGGTACAAGGGCGTCTGCCACATCGCGCTGCCGGAGGAAGGCCACACCCGACCCGGCGAGGTGCTGCTGGGCACCGACAGCCACACCTGCACCGCCGGGGCGTTCGGCGAGTTCGCCACCGGCATCGGCAACACCGATGCCGGCTTCACCATGGGCACCGGCAAGACCTGGCTGAAGGTGCCGCCGACCATGCGCTTCGTCTTTCATGGGAAGTTGCCGCCGTACCTGATGGCCAAGGACCTGATCCTGGCGGTGATCGGCGACATCGGCTGCGACGGCGCCACCTACAAGGCGATGGAGTTCGATGGCGACGGCGTCTACGCGCTGAACATCGAGGAGCGGATGACCCTGTGTAACATGGTCATCGAGGCGGGCGGCAAGAACGGCGTCATCGCCCCGGACAAGGTAACACTGGATTACGTCAACGAGCGCGGCAAGAAGACCGGGAGCAAGCCGTACACGGTCCTCAAGGCCGACCCGGGGGCGAACTACGTCTTCGAGAAGGTCTACGACGTGACCAAGCTGGAGCCGGTCGTCGCCAAACCACACTCGCCGGACAACCGGGCGAGTGTCACCGAGGTGAAGGGGACGAAGCTCGACCGGGCGTACATCGGCAGCTGCACCGGCGGCAAGCTGACCGACTTCAGGGCCGCCGCCGCGATCCTCGCCGGCAAGTCGGTGCGGATCGACACCTTCGTCGTCCCCGCGACGACCGAGGTTGCCCGCGGGCTGGAGACGGAGAGGGTCGGCAACAAGTCCCTGAAGGAAATCTTCCTGGCGGCGGGGGCGAAGATTGGCGACGCCAGTTGTGCCGCGTGCCTGGGCGGCCCGGCGGACACCTTTGGCCGGCTGAACGCGCCGATCAGTTGCATCAGCACGACCAACCGCAACTTCCCCGGGCGGATGGGCCACAAGGAGGCGAAGGTGTTCCTGGCCAGCCCGCTGACCGTCGCCGCCAGCGCCCTGACCGGCCAGATCGAGGACCCGCGCGGGTTCGTGGCGTAACGGTAGTCCGCTCGCTCCGCGAGCGGTCTTCGCCGATCCGCTCGCGGAGCGAGCGGACTACAGAAAGCCGCCGGCCCCGGTCAACCGCTGCGAGTCAGGCGGTCGGCCGGGGCCGGGGCGTTGATCCGTCTCAGAGTCTTAGCCGCCCCACGGGTTGAACGGGACGCCCAGGATCGGGTCGATGACCGGGTCGGTCGGGGCCGGATCGGTCGGGGCCGGCTGGCTCGGTGCCGGGTCGGGCGAGACGATCGGCGCGGTCGGGTCGAGCAACTCGGGGCCAGACGGGTTCTCGCGAGTCTCCAGCGTCTCGCAGCGCAGACGGAACTTCATGGACGGGCTCCCATGAGAAAAGAGGGGGTAATTCAGGATCGGGTTTCCCCCCGTCCTGAATTCAAGGCAACTTATCTATCCGACCATGCCGCTGTCAAGCAGGAATTGTACTTTCGGCGGATTCCGGCGGTTGAATGCGAAGAAACACGCGGCCGATGCCTGAAATTGGAATTGGACCGGCCGAAACTTACGATCTGTCCGAAGGACTTGACAGCCCGCAAATCATTCCCGGTCCGACGGCTTCTCTTCCCCCTCACCGCCATGACGGATCGGTGCCCCCGTTCACTCGGGTTCCGCACGAACCGTCAGGCGGGTTGATAGCGACTGCGGTCGAATTGCGTATACTGATGCCCACTTCTCCTCATCCCGTTTGACTTCCGCGATTTCGTTTTGCGCGGAGCGCCGGCCCGGTCCGCGGCAATACCCGGGTGATACCGAATCGCGTTGATTCCTTGTCTTCCTCCCCTCTCCCCGCTGGGGAGAGGGGCCGGGGGTGAGGGGTCAGCGGTCCGAGAAGCCCACCCCTCACCCCCAACCCCTCTCCCCAGCGGGGAGAGGGGGGTCAGAGATCAACGCGATCCGGTATGAGGCCCGCCGGTCCGAGGACCACGCCGATGCCGACCCGTCCGCCGACCGCCCGCCTGATCCCGACCCTGCGGCGGGCCATGCTCGCGTCGCCCGACTCCGGGCCGACCGACGGCCAGCTGCTCGCCGAGTTCGTCCGCGCCGCCGACCCGGACGCCTTCGCCGCCCTGGTCCGCCGGCACGGGCCGATGGTGCTGGGTGTCTGCCGCCGGCTGGCCGGCAACCCGCACGACGCCGACGACGCCTTCCAGGCGGTCTTCGTGGTCCTGGCACGCCGGGCCGGCACGGTCCGGCCGCGGGAGCAGGTCGGCAACTGGCTCTACGGGGTGGCCTACCGCACCGCGCTGAAGGCCCGGGCGGTCCGGGCGCGCCGCCGGGCCAGGGAATCGCAGGTGGACCCCATGCCGCACCCCCAGGCTCCGCCCCCCGACGTCTGGTCCGACCTGCGGCCGGTGATCGACGCCGAGCTGGCCCGGCTGCCGGACAAGCTCCGTCTGCCGGTCGTGCTGTGCGACCTGGAGGGCCGCGCCCAGCGCGAGGTGGCGCGGCAACTCGGGCTGCCGCCGACGACCCTGGCCAACCGGCTGGCAGCGGCCCGGCGGACGTTGGCGAAGCGGCTGACCGACCGCGGCGTCACCCTGTCCGGCGGGGCGCTGGCGGCGCTGGTGTCGGCCAACGCGGCCAGCGCGGCAGTGCCGCCAACGTTGGCGGACGCGGCGCTGAAGGCGGCGGCGCTGGCGGCGGCCGGCGGGGCGTTGGCCGGGGCGGTCCCGGCCCAGGTGGTGTACCTGTCCGAGGGAGTGATTCGGATGATGCTGCTGACGAAGCTCAAGGTGGTGGCGGTGGCGCTGCTGGTCGTCTTCACTGGCGGGCTGGGGGCGCTGCCCGTGCTGGTCGCCGCCGACGACGCGACCGGGCGGCCGACGAGCGGCGCGAAACCGAGCCTCGGCCCGCGCCTGACCGACGAGGCGTTCCTGCGGCGGGTGTGCCTGGACCTGCGCGGCAGCGGGCCGAGCGCCGTGGAGATGCGGTACTTCGTGGCCGACGCCGACCCGGCCAAGCGGACGAAGGTGGTC
>DASSAT010000389.1:0-4801 GCA_035699305.1 Fimbriiglobus sp.
GGCTTGCCGGGGACGAGGGCCGGGCCGCTGTCGCCGCCGGCCCGCAGGCCGTCGCGGGTGTCGAGGTGGAGGCCGCCACGGAGTTTCTTCGCCTTCTGGGCGTCGGCGGAGTGGCACGGGAAGCAGTGCGCCGCCAGGACCGGCCGGACCTTCCGCTCGAAGAACTCGGCCGCCTTCGGGTCGGGCGGCTCGGCGGCCGGGGCCACGGTTCCGGCGGCGAGGGCAGTGAGCAGCACGGCGGCGAAGCGCATGGGTTCGGTGGCAGCCGTTGGGAACGATGGAATTAGGCAGGTCAGGTTGTTCGGCGGGCAGTCCTATTATGCCGCAGAATGACAGCCGCTCCAGACTATTTCGCCGCTCCCTGGGACCGCGGCCGTCCCGGCCGCTCTTGCTTCACAAGTCAGGGGCCTCCGGCGACGCCCGAGCGCCCCGACCCGCGCAAGCAAGAGCGGCCGAGACGGCCGCGGTCCCAGGGTCTGCCTACTTCGCCACGTCCGCGCCGGGCCAGACCAGATCGTTGAACCGGTCCACCGGCTCCTTCGCGGTCCAGGCGATCCCGCGCAGCAGGATCACCCGGAAGAGCGGGTCGTCGAACGTCCACGAGAAGTGTCCCGGGATCGACACGAACACCCGGCCCTTGCCCGGCTCGGTCGTCCAGAACAGCGGCCGCGGCTCCTTCTCTTCGACGCCCGTAGCGATCACCCGATCTTTCGGCAGCTTGCCCCGGAGCAGCCAGTAACTCTCGTCCACTAGATGTAGCTTGTCGATGTTGCGGGCGATCGGGTGCTTCTGAAACGTCAGGTCGAGCGGGCCGTGGCGGAACTTGATGCCGGGCGGGCCGGACGCCAGCCCGATGCGCCGGGCGAACCCGTCCGCGTCCTTCCCGCCGTCCACCGCCCAGTGGACGTACACCAGCCCGCCGCCGCGCTCCAGGAAGGCGTCGATGTCGGCGGCACGCTTCGCGTCCCATTTGCCGTGCTGGTAGAAGACCATCACGTCGGCCTTGCGGAACTCCTCCTTCGGCGGCCACTCCCAGGCGGTGACGACCTCGATCTTGTCGCCGGCGGAGAGCAGTTCCTTCCACGCCTTCTGCCACGCGGGGTAGTCGTGTTCCCCCGGCCCGTGGTCCTTCGGCCCGGCGACGAGCACGACCCGGATCGGCCGCGTCTTCGCCGGCGGCTCCGGGGCGCCGGCCAGCACCGCGTTCACCTCGGCGACGGTCCGCGGCTTGGGCCGGCGCTCGGTCCCGGCGTAGTCCCGCGGCATCGACGGCGGCGCGGTGAGCAGGAACGTCAGCAGGTCGCGCGTTCGGTCCGCGCCGAGCGGCTTCAGAAGATCGTCCGGCATCGTCGAGAGCGGCGACGGCTTCATCTGGTCCACGTCGGCCTTGTCGATGACGGTGACGGCCCCCTTCTGATCGCCGACGTGCAGCTTGCCCCCCTCGGTGCGGACGACGCCGGTAAGCGTGCGGCCGTCGTGCAGGCTGACGGTGTACGTCAGGTGGTCCGGGTTGATGGCGAAACTCGGTTTGCTGATGTCGCGCAGCACCGAGGCGTAGTCGCGCTGCGCCAGATTCGACAGGTCCGGGCCGATGGCCCCGCCCTGGGCGTAAATGGTGTGGCACTTGGCGCAACCGATCTGAGCGTCGAAGAACACCGCCCGGCCCCTGGCCCAGCTACCGCCCTCCAACTCGGGCACCTTCACCATTTCGGGCGGCTTCGTCAGCGCGTTCGGCGTGGCGTCGGCCCACGGCACGAGCGCCCGACGCAGCGGGAGCGAGCGAGCCCGATCGTCCTCCGCGGTGGTCCAGGTGACGCTCAGCGACGGCGGCTTGCCCGCGGTGAGTAACCGAACCTCGATTGGTTCCCAGCGGTCCGCGGCGGGATGACATGCGATGGTCAGTTTCTCCGGCCGGCCGGTCGGGGCCGGTTGTCCCGTATTCTTGCCCTGGAACGCGACCGTCATCCCGACATCGGCCATGAGCGCCAGATCGACTTTCTCCACCGGCAGCTGGTAGTCGATCTTCGACCCCGGCTGCACGGCCGGACGCAGCATGTCGGTCAGGTTCAACTGCGCCGTCAGCGTCAACTCGCCCGGCTTGTTCATCGCCGTCCACAGGGCGTCGTGATGGGCGCTGCCGGCGGTGAACTTCCGCGAGATGTCCAGGTCCAGGTGCGGCAGCCAGCCGGTCCAGCCGGGGCTGCCGTCGGCGGGCTTCCACGACGCCGCGCAGCCGGACAGGTCGAAGTCGAGGTCGATTTGCGAGTGCTGCTCCAGCCCCTTCGCCGTCTTCGGCCGGCCCATGCCGGGGAGCGTCAGGGCGTAGTGGACCGCGGCAGGCAGCGGGTCCGTCGCCAGGACTAGCGTCCGCCGGTCCGGGGTGAGCTGCGCCGAGAGGACTGATACGTCGTGCCGCGGCGCCCGCTTCTGCGCCTGCACGACCGCGTACCCCGGCCACAGCGACTCGAACCGGTCCCCGGCGCGGGCGAACTGCCCGGCGGTGATCTTCGTCTGCCTCA
Organism: Fimbriiglobus sp.; assembly: GCA_035699305.1. Taxonomy (GTDB): domain Bacteria; phylum Planctomycetota; class Planctomycetia; order Gemmatales; family Gemmataceae; genus DASSAT01. The sequence goes on from DASSAT010000389.1 coordinate 2,520, forward strand.
CCGCGTCGTGCAGCAGTTCCGGGTCCACCGGCCGGTCGAACTCGACGCGCACCTCGCGCGGCCCGGCCGGCCACGCGAACACCGGCTGCGGGTGGTCGCGGTCCGTGTACGTGATCTTGTACAGCTTCCCCTTGCCGGTCGGTCCGGTGCCCCAGTCCGGCCCGCCGCTGTGGCAGGAGACGACCAGCCCGCCGTCCGGTGTGACGCGGGCATCGACCGTGAGCATGTTCAGGCACGCCAACAGCTGCGTCCGGGCGACGTACCCGGCCGGGGTCGGCACCAGCTTGGTGCGGAACAGCTTGCCGCGCGAGTAGCCGCTGACGATGGCGTCGCCGGCCCACGCCTTCGGGCCGAACGCCGGGCCGCCGTCCTTCACCGGATAGTTGAAGTTCAGCCCGCAGGTGGACTGGTGCTGCGGGGCGAAGTCGAAGACGCTCGGCTCGTCGATGACGTTGGGCAGGTGCTTCGGGTGCCGTGGCGGGAAGCCGTAGTGCCGTCCCTTCTGCACGTGCAGCAGTTCGTCGAACGGGTTGCCGTTGGCCAGCCAGGTGGCGCCCTCCTGGTCGGTGCAGAACAGGTCGCCGGCCTTGTTGATCCGCAGGGACACCGGGAAGCGGATGCCGGTGGCGATGACCTCCCGCGTCTGGAAGTCGGGCGCGATGCGCATGATCACGGCCGCGTCGTCGGTGATGGAGTAGTGGGCCGTGCCGTCCTTATCGATGAGGTACGGGTTGGTGAAGTTGGCCGTCCCACGGCCGAAGTAAATGCTGCCGTCCCGCTTGTCGAACGCCACCCCGACCGCGTCTACGTTGACCGGCAACTCCTTCCACCCCTGGGCGACGATCACTTCCTTGTCGGCCTTGCCGTCGCGGTCGGTGTCCACGATCAGCGACACCTTCCCCTTCGACGCAACGAACACCCCGTCGCCGTGCTTGTAGCCGGGCGGGGTCAGGTCCATGCCGACCGGCCCGCGCAGCCGGCCCTTGCTCTCCCAGAACAGTTCGGCCTTGTCCTCCAGCCCGTCGCCATCGGTGTCGCGGAGCAGCCAGACGTCGCCGTTGTACCCCAGCGCGACCAGAGTGCCGTCGGGCCGGTAGAGCACGTTGTTGATGTTGGGCAGGTCCACCGGCAGTTGCCGGACGGTGAACCCCGGAAGGAAGACCTGGACCGGCGGCGGGTTCGCCACCGGGACCAGTACGGTGCCCTCGCCGTCCGGCAGTGGGTTGCTCTGAAGCTGCGCGTTCTTGGCGCGGAGGTAGTCGCGGACCTTCTTCGACTCCCCAGCGTCAAGGGCGCGGTTGTAAACGATCACCTCGGCGAAGTCGGATCGGCTGTTCCCGTGGACCTTCTGTGGGCCGGGGCCGTTGTTGACGAACCGCGCCCCGACGGTGATCTCCTCCAGGCTCAGCGGCTCCGGCTTGCGCGGCCGCTCGCCGGCGGGCTTGCCGTCCACCGTCAGCCGCACCGCCTTCTCGTCGCCCTGGACTTCCAGCGTATAGAGTTGGTGGAACATTCCGCCGCCGGACTTCATCAGGTCGGCCCACCCGCCGAACCCGCGGCCCTCGACGTTGAGCTGCGTGAACCGGGCCGTCCCCTGCGGCCCCATGTCGATGGTCAGGCCCGACGTGTAATCGCGCTCGTTGGCCTTGTTGAGCGCGAAGAACCCCTGGAACCCACCGGTGTTGTACCGCGGCACCAGCACCACGAAGGCTGAGAACGCCTTCAGCTCCCCGACCTGCCCAACCGCCCGCAGGTTATCGTCCTCGCCGTCGAAGCGCACGACCTGCGAGTTGCCGTGCTTAAGCAGTCTCGGCCGGGCCGCCTCGCTCGGCTGTCGCACGTGGCGGCCCTTGCCGGACCCGTCCATCCACACGTCGAGCGGGCCGGGCGGCCGAGGCTTGTCGGCTGGCCGGGCGGCGTCGAGCCACAGTTCCAGGCCGTCCGTCACCGGCAGCTTCGAGTCGCTCCACGGCTCGGCCGACCGGGCCACGGAAAAGGGGCCGACCGCCAGGGCGAACAGTGTCAGGGAGAGGGCTTGCCGCATCGTATCCGGCCTCCACGGGAGAGGGGTGATTGTCGCACACGCGACCGCGCGGGTCAAAGCACGGCCCCTGGGACCGCGGCCGTCCCGGCCGCTCTTACTTCACGAATCGGTGGGCTTCAACGACGCCCCAGCGCCCCGGCGGGTCCAGCAAGAGCGGCCGGGACGGCCGCGGTCCCAGGGGATGATCGTGTATCCTGGAACCTCCGAGCCGCCCGCGGCGGGCGGCCCCCGTTCGAGC
>DASSAT010000390.1:0-5454 GCA_035699305.1 Fimbriiglobus sp.
CCCGGTCTTCAGCCCGAAGGGCTGGGAGTTCTCAGCCCAGGGCGCAGCCCTGGGGAGCAGGCCAACCTCGGGAGCCCTGAAAGGGCGACACACGGCTACGCTGTCCCGCCCTTTCAGGGCTGCGGAGGTGGGGGTGCGTTCCCAGGGCTGCGCCCTGGGCTGAGAACTCCCAGCCCTTCGGGCTGAAGACAGGGCCACCCGACGACGAGGTTTTCAACATAGCACCCCAAGGGGAGAGGGGCCGGGGGTGAGGGGTGAGGCGCTTCAACCCCTCCCCCTACCCCCTCCCCGAAGCGGGGAGGGGGAGTCGGAAGGCGACTCCTCTCTTCCTCCCCTCCCCGCTTCGGGGAGGGGCCGGGGGAGGGGTAAACGCCTACGAGGAGAGGGGAGTCAGAAAGCCACGCCATCCGATGCGGTGCGGTCGAACCCACCCGGCGGCCCGCGCGTCCCTTCGTATAATCGCAGCACCCGCCACGGCCGGGATGACCCGGCCGGTCGGCAGCCGCGAAGGGACCGCACATGGCCGAGAAGATCACGCCACGCAGCCAGAACTACCCGCAGTGGTATCTCGACGTCGTCCGCCAGGCCGGGCTGGCCGACAACTCCGAGGTCCGCGGGTGCATGGTCATCAAGCCGACCGGGTACGCCCTGTGGGAGAAGATGCAGCGCGGCCTCGACCGCCTGTTCAAGGATACTGGTCACGTCAACGCGTACTTCCCGCTGTTCATCCCCAAGAGCTACTTCGCCAAGGAAGAAGAGATGGCGGAGGGGTTCGCCAAGGAGTGCGCGGTCGTCACCCACTACCGGCTCAAGACCGTCGAACAGGGCGGCAAGCGCACGCTCGTCGTGGACCCGGAGGCCGAACTGGAGGAGCCGCTGGTCATCCGCCCGACGTCCGAGACGATCATCTGGCGGACCTACAAGGACTGGATTCAGAGCTACCGCGACCTGCCGCTCTTAATCAACCAGTGGTGCAACGTCGTCCGCTGGGAGATGCGGACGCGCCTCTTCCTGCGCACGACCGAGTTCCTCTGGCAGGAGGGGCACACCGCCCACGCCACCGAGCAGGAGGCGAAGGACGAGGCCCACAGGATCCTGATGGACTGCTACCGCAAGTTCGCCGAGGAGTTCATGGCGATGCCGGTGCTGGTCGGGCCGAAGACCGAGGGGCAGAAGTTCCCCGGGGCGGTGTACACGCTCTGCATCGAGGCGATGATGCAGGACGGCAAGGCGCTGCAAGCCGGCACGTCGCACTTCCTGGGACAGAACTTCGCCAAGGCGTTCGACGTGCAGTTCCAGAACGAGCAGAACAAGCAGGAATACGCCTGGGCGACGAGCTGGGGCGTCAGCACGCGGCTGATCGGCGGTCTCTTGATGACGCACTCCGACGACAACGGTCTGGTCGTGCCGCCGCGGCTGGCGCCGCTGCATGTGGTCATCTGCCCGCTGGGCCGCAGCGAGGCCGAGCGGGCGCCGGCCCTGGCCGCGGCGGAGAAGCTGGCCGCCGAGTTGCGGGCGCTGCCGCGGGACGACTTCTTCGGCTACGAGCCGATCGCGGTGAAGATCGACAACGACATGAAGAACTCGCCCGGCTTCCGGTTCGCCGAGTACGAGGTGCGCGGGGTGCCGGTGCGGGTGGAGATCGGGCCGAAGGACATCGAGAAGTCGGCCTGCGTGGTCGCCCGCCGCGACGTGCCCGGCAAGGAGGGCAAGCAGTTCGGCATCCCACTGACAGGTGCCGCGGAGTACGTTGCGAAGCTCTTGCGCGACATCCAGCAGGCGCTCTACGACAAGGCCAAGGCGTTCCGCGAGGCGAACACCGTGACCGCGAACACGCTGGACGAGTTCCGCGGCTACTTCCCGGCGGAGAAGGACGACGAGGAGGCCGGGGCCGGGGTGTTGAAGTTCGTCTGGGCGCACTGGGACGGCACCCGGGAGACGGAGGACCGGGTGCAGAAGGAGTTCAAGGCGACGATCCGCTGCCTGCCGTTCGACGGCCCGACCGAGCCGGGGACGTGCCTCTTCACCGGCAAGCCGTCGGCGAAGCGGGTGGTGTTCGCGCGGGCGTACTGATACCCTGGGGTGGCCCGAGAGGGAATGACATGGTGAGGCAGAAGATCATGGGCCGCGTCACCGTCGAGGCGAAGGTCGAGAACGCCGGCGACCTGTGGGCGGTGGCCCAGGGGCTTCGCAAGCCGGAGGAGGTCCGCTCTATACAGGTGACCGACGCGCTCGTCGATACCGGGTGTACCCTGCTGTGTCTCCCGACCGGAATGATCCGGCAACTCGGGTTCGACCGGCCGATCCGCACTCGCACGGCCAAGACGACCCGCGGCGACGATCAGTCGAACGTCTACGGCCCGGTCCGGCTGACCGTCAACGGGCGCGACTGTAGCGTAGACGTGGCCGAGATCGACGACGCGTGCCCGGTACTTATCGGACAGGTGCCGCTGGAGTTGCTGGACTTCGTCGTGGACCTGACGAACCAGCGCCTCGTCGGCAACCCGGCGCACGGCGGCGAAGCGATGATCGAGATGTACTGACCCACGACCCGGGCCGGGGGCGTGTCTCTTCACCGGCCAGCCGTCGGCGGGGCGGGTGTTACTCGCGCGGGTGTATTAACGCTTTTTGAATCGACACCTCCGCGGCAAACATTACGATGATCCCACGGTCCGGCGGGTGTTCCTGCCGGACGCCACTTCCCGCCGTCGGCAGGACGGTCCGTTCCCCACAGGAGCCTGACGATGTTTCTCAAACGCTCGCTGGCCGCGGCCCTCGTGCTGGCCGCGGGGGTGGCGCTGGCCGCCCGGCCCGACGACAAAACCCCACTCGCCGACGGCAACTACCTGCTGACCACCGTCACCGGCAGCGGCGAACGGGCCTTGTGCCTCCTCAAGGTCGAGACGAAGGACGGCAAGCCGACCGCGACCGTCGTCGCCGCCCAGCCGACCATCGCGGCGACCGTCAAGGAGTTCAAGGCGGCCGGCAAGGACGTGACGCTGACCCTCGGCCTGAAGCGGACCATCGGCGGCCGCGAGCTCACCACGGAGCTGACCTTCACCGGCATCGCCAGCGGCGACCCGAAGGCGATCCGCGGCACCGTCGGCAGCGACCGGTCCCCGCAGCGGGCGAAGCTGGCCGCGACCGACAAGACCGAGCTGGGCAAGGGGGGCCTGTTCATCGCCAGCCCGGAGGCCGCGGCGCTGAACAAGATTCAGCAGCTCACCAACCGGGCGTTCACCCTGCAACTGCAAGCCCGGCGGACCAAGGACGCGGAGAAGCAGAAGGACCTGATGAAGCAGGTGGTCGAGGCCCGCAAGGAGGCGAGCGAGAAGGCGCCGGCGCTGTACCGCGAGGTCGTCGAGAAGCACCCCGGCACCGCGGCCGCGGCGGACGCGGCGATGACCCTGATCCGGACCGCATCGACGGCCAAGCTCACCGCCGACGAGGCGGCGAAGCTCGTCAAGGTGGTCCGCACGGACGCCGAGCAGTACGGCCCGCGGTACGCGGACGCGGTCCTGACCCAGGCGGCCGAGGCGCTGGTCCGCCACAAGGAGTTGGGGGCCGCCGCCCTGACCGCGATCGAGCCGGCGGCCAAGGCGTTGCCGCCCGGCGCCCTGCCGGCCACGCAGGTGCGGGTGTTGACCACATACAAGATGGCGCTGGCCAGCGCCGGCAAGGCCGAGCAGGCGAAGGCGCTGGACCAGCGGATAGCGCGGCTGGAGATGATGCTGGACCGGGAGTACCTGGCGAAGGTGCCGCCGTTCAAGCCGGCCAAGTACGCCGGGCGGAAGGAGAAGGACGCCAACCGGGTGGCGGTGCTAGAGCTGTTCACCGGGGCGCAGTGCCCGCCGTGCGTCGCCGCCGACGTGGCGTTCGACGCGCTGTTGAAGTCATACGCCCCGGCCGACGTGGTGCTGCTCCAGTACCACATGCACATCCCCGGCCCCGACCCGATGACCAACCCGGACACCATCGCCCGGTGGGACTTCTACCGGGGGAAGTTCCCGTCGGACATAGGCGGGGTGCCGAGCACCGTGTTCAACGGCAAGCCGCAGGGCGGCGGCGGCGGCGGGATGACGAACGCCGAGCGGAAGTTCGACCAGTACCGCGACATCCTCGACAAGACGCTGGAGCAGTCCACCGACGTGAAGCTGGCCGGGTCGGCGAAGCGTGACGGCGACACCGTGACCGCGACGATCGAGCTGACCGGGATGAAGGAGCCGAAGAAGGGCGTCGTGCTGCGGCTGGTGCTGGCGGAGGAGACGATCCGCTACGCCGGCGGCAACGGCATTCGGTTCCATCATCATGTGGTGCGGTCGCTCTTCGGCAAGCCGGCCGGGATACCGGTGGCGGACCTGAAGGACGGCAAGCACACGGCGTCGGTGAACCTGGCCGACCTGCGGGCGAAGTTGACGGCGTACCTGACGGAGTACGAGCAGGACCGCCCGTTCCCGACCCCGACGAAGCCGCTGGACCTGGCGGGCCTGAAGGTGGTGGCGCTGGTGCAGGACGGCGAGACCGGCGAGGTGCTGCAAGCCACGCAGTTCGACGTCGGTGGGTGAGCGAAGGACAGGTAAGTGAACCGGCCGGGGCGGAATGCCCCGGCCGGTGTCGTTACGGCGGCTCGGTCAGCCGGTCGGCGGCTTCGGTTCGGGGCGATCCTCGTCGTCCGGTGGCGGAAGCGACGGGCTGCGCTCGGGGCGGCCGTACCGGATTCCGCCGTTGGGATCGTACCCCGGGGGCGTCGGCCCGGAGGTGAATTGGTAGAGCGTGGACGGTTCCGGGTCGCCTCCCGGCCCTTCCGCTCCCGGTTCGGTGAGGTAGGAGTAGTCCGGCCGGCCGTACCGCAAGCCGTTATTGTGGTCGGCCCCGGGGGGCAGCCACTCGGCGGTGAACTGGTACAGCGTGGCTGTGCTCTCCGTGTCGTTCCGGCGGGGCCGGCGGCGTCGCTCGGGTGTCACGGTCGGTCCTCCAGCACCTCGAAACTGACATCGGCCACCCATGTATTATCGCAGTGTAACTCGACGAGGTAAATCCCCGGTTCGTCAATCACCACGCCGTCCAGCCGGAATACGAGTTGGGCCAGGTGTCGGCGGTGGGGGAACTCGACCAACCGCGGGGCCGTCGGCCGGACGAGCCGGCCGCCGGCAGCCCGACGAATATCGACGTGGACCGACACTTCGCCCAACCCGCCGCCGAGTTGGGCGAACGCGACGAACTCGCCCATGATGTGCGGGAATGCGGGCGCCCGCATCCGGTTGAACAGCCCGTAGAGGTTGATCAACCCACCTTCGACATCGACCTCTTCACAGAGATACAACGCCTTCGCTACCGGAACGATCGCCATCCTTGTCCCCCGGTCGCGTGTCGCGCTCGGCTGACACCTCGCGGCTAACCGTCCCGGTCGGCGCGCTCGCGGCGCGGGCCGCGGTCCCCGCCCCGGTCACGTCG
>DASSAT010000391.1:0-4803 GCA_035699305.1 Fimbriiglobus sp.
CATCGCCCTGGGGACGCGGCCCCACCGGCGCATAGCCCTGAAAGGGCGAGACAGCGTGGCCGTGTGTCGCCCTTTCAGGGCTTCGGTGCGGTTGGCCTCCTCCCCAGGGCTGCGCCCTGGGCTGAGAACTCCCAGCCCTTCGGGCTGAAGACCGGGCCACCTGACGACGAGGTTTTCAACAGAGCAGGTGGGTCTCAGAGGGCTTGCGAAGCAAGCAATCGGCATGGCATCAGAACCTCCTCTCCATGACTCCACCATGCCCCCCCCCCCCCGGACGGGGCGATGTTCTCATGACGATCGAACCCAAGTCTGAGACGCCGGCCTTCCCGATCGTCGGTGTCGGGGCGTCCGCCGGCGGGCTGGAAGCCTACCAGCACCTCCTCCGCGCGCTGCCCGCCGATACCGGCATGGCCTTCGTCCTGGTGCAGCACCTTGCCCCCGAGCACCAGAGCATGTTGGCGGAAATCCTCGGACGGTCCACGGCCATGCCGGTCATCGAGGTCCACGACGAACCGCGCGTCGAGCCGAACCACGTCTACGTCATCCCGCCCAACCGGACCATGCTGATGACCGACGGGCACCTGAAACTGGTGCCCCGGTCCGAGGTCCGCGGCCAACACCGGTCCATCGACACGTTCCTGCGGTCGCTGGCCGACGAGCAGAGCCACCACGCCGTCGGGGTGATCCTGTCGGGGACCGGCAACGACGGCACCCTGGGGCTGGAGGCGGTCAAGGCCGAGGGCGGCATCACCTTCGCCCAGGACGAGAGCGCCCAGCAGACCGGCATGCCGCGCAGCGCCGCCGCCGCCGGGTGCGTGGACTTCGTCCTTCCGCCGGACCGCATCGCCGCCGAACTCGCCCGCATCGGCCGGCATCCCTACGTCGCCCCCGGGGACGCCCCCGAGAACGACGCCTCCACGGACGCCCTGGCCCAGAGCGAGCTGAACAAGGTCCTCCAACTGCTGCACGACGCGACCGGCGTCGATTTTATCCTGTACAAGTCCACCACCCTCTATCGCCGCATCACCCGGCGGATGCTGCTGCACCGGCTCGACGGGCTGCCCGAGTACTACCACCTCCTGCGGGAGGACGCCGGCGAACTCCAGGCGCTGTACCGGGACATCCTCATCAGCGTCACCGCCTTCTTCCGCGACCCGGCCTGCTTCGACGTAATCAAGAGCAAGGTCCTCCCGCAACTGCTAGACAACCGGGGCCGGCGGGACCCGCTGCGAATCTGGACGCTCGGCTGCTCGACCGGCGAGGAGGCATACTCGCTGGCCATGACCGTGGCGGAGTACGCCGCCGACCACGGGGGGGACGTGCCGACCCAGATCTACGCCACGGACCTCAACGACCAGGGCATCGACCACGCCCGTGCCGGCGTGTACACGAAGAACATCACCCAGGACGTCTCGCCGGAGCGACTGCGGCGGTTCTTCGTCGAGACGGAGGGGGGCTACCAGGTCGCCAAGTCGATCCGCGAGATGTGCGTCTTCGCCCGGCAGAACGTGATGGCCGACCCGCCGTTCTCGCGGATGGACCTGATTAGCTGCCGCAACCTGCTGATCTACATGGAGCCGGCCTTGCAGAAGCGGCTGGTGCCGATCCTCCACTACGCGCTCAAGCCCGGCGGGTTCCTGTGGCTGGGGACCTCGGAGTCCGTCGGCGGCCACGGCGACCTGTTCGAACCGGCCGAGTCCAAGTGCAAGGTCTTCGCCCGCAAGCCGGGGCAGTCCCCGGCCCGCGTTCCCCCCCTGACCGCGCCGACGTGGACGCCCCGGGAATTCGCCCGACCCCAGCGGCCGGCGGTCGAGGGACTCGGCACGGACGTGCAGCGCGAGGCCGACCGGGTGGTCGTGGCCCGGTACGCCCCGCCCGGCGTGCTGGTCAGCGCGGAGTTGGAGGTCTTGCAGTTCCGCGGCGACACCAGCCCGTACCTGGCCCAGGCGCCCGGCAAGCCCAGCATGAACGTCCTGAAGATGGCCCGCGAGGGGTTGCTGGTCGGCCTCCGCGCCGCCCTCCAGAAGGCGTTGAAGGACGGGACCGCGATCCGTCACGAAGGGCTGCGCGTCAAGAGCAACGGCGGCTACCGCGAGATCGACCTGGAGGTCCTGCCGGTCCGGGGCGGCGCGGCGGCGGAGCGGTCGTTCCTGGTGCTCTTCGAGGACCCGGGGAAGGTGGTGAAACAGCCGGCCCGCGAGCCGTCCCCGGAGCCGCCCGCGGACGCCCGGGAGGCCGAGCAGCAGGTGGCCCACCTGACCCAGGAACTCGCCGCCACCCGCGAGCACATGCAGTCGCTGGTCGAGCAGCAGGAGGCCGCCAACGAGGAGTTGCAGTCGGCCAACGAGGAGATTCAGTCGGCCAACGAGGAGCTGCAGAGCCTCAACGAGGAACTCCAGACCTCCAAGGAGGAAATCCAGTCCACCAACGAGGAGCTGACCACGGTCAACGACGAGCTGCGGCACCGCAACGAGCAGCTCGCCCGGACGCACGACGACCTGAACAACTTCGTGGCCAGCAGCAACCTGGCGATGGTGGTGGTCAGCACCGACCTGCGCATCCGCCGGTTCACGCCCGCGGCGGAGAAGCTCCTGAACCTCATCGCCGGCGACGTTGGCCGGCCGATCGGCGACCTGAAGCCCCTGCTGGGCATCTCCGACCTGGAGACGCGGCTGACCGAGGTGATCGACACCGCCCGCCCCCTGGAGCGGGAGGTCCAGGACCGCCGCGGCCATTGGTACTCGCTGCGGAAGCGGCCGTACCGGACCCTGGACAACAAGATCGACGGGGCGGTCCTCGTCCTGGTGGACATCGAGGAGCAGAAGCGGACGCAGGACGAACTCCGCGCCAGCCAGGAGAAGTACCGCCTGCTGGTGGAGGGCGCCGAGGGGGTCGCCATCGTCCTACTCGACGACGCCGGCCGGGTGACCGGGTGGAACCTGGGCGCCGAGCGGCTGTTCGGCTACGTCGAGGCCGAGATCATGGGCCAGCACTTCACCCGCTTCTTCCTGCCCGAGGACGTGGCGGCCGGCCGGTCGGAGCAGGAACTCCGCGTGGCGCTAGACGACAAAGTCAGTTACGACGACATCTGGCTCGTTCGGAAGGACGGCAGCCGGTTCTATGCCAGCGGCACGACGACAGCGCTGCGCGACGACGGCAAGCACCGGGGGTTCGCCAAACTCGTCCGCGACACCACCGACCGCAAGCTCCAGGAGGAGGCGCTGCGGGAGAGCCAGGCCCGGCTCCAGGCCGCCCTGTCCGCGGGCCGCATGGGCACCTGGATCTGGTACTTCGAGCAGGACCGGCACCTCCTGGACGAGAGCCTCTGCCATCTGCTGGGCCTGCCGCCCGGCGAGGCCCGCGGACTGGAGGACTTCCTCGAGGCTATCCACCCCGGGGACCGGGACCGCGTGCGCGAGGCGTTCGAGCGCAGCGCCCGGGACGGCGCCGAACTCGATGTCGAGTTCCGCGTCGCCCGGACCAACGGCGACGTCCTCTGGATTCGAGACCGCGGGCAGATCAGCCCCGCGACCAATGGCTTCGCCCGGTGCCTCATCGGGGCGTGCGTGGACGCCACCGCCCTCAAGGCGGCGGAGCAGGCGCTCCAGGAGACCGACCGCCGCAAGAACGAGTTCCTGGCCACCCTGGCCCACGAACTGCGCAACCCGCTCGCCCCCTTGAGCAACAGCCTGGAGGTGCTGCGACGGTCCGGCCCGGACATCGCGGCCGTCGAGCAGGGACGGGCGATGATGGAGCGGCAGGTGCGCAAGCTCACCCGGCTGGTGGACGACCTGCTGGACGTGTCCCGCCTCAGCCGGGGGAGCATCATCCTGCGCTGGCAGGCCGTGGACCTGGTGGCCGTCGCCGCGCAGGCGGTGGAGTCGGTGCAGCACCACTTCGACGCTGAGGGGCACGTGCTGTCGGCGTCGCTGCCGTCCGGGCCGGTGTGGGTCCACGGGGACCCGGTGCGGCTGGAGCAGGCCGTCGCCAACCTGCTGCACAACGCGGCCAAGTACACCAAGCCGGGCGGGCGGATCGCGCTGTCGCTGGACGTGGCGGGCTGGGAGGCGGTCCTGCGCGTCCAGGACTCGGGCATCGGCCTGGCCCCGGAGAACCTGCTGCGCGTGTTCGACTTCTTCGTGCGGTCCGACGACTCGTACACCCGCGACAAGGGCGGCCTCGGGGTTGGCCTGGCGCTGGTCAAGAGCCTGGTGGAGATGCACGGCGGCACAGTCGAGGCCAGCAGCTCGGGGGCGGACCAGGGCAGCGAGTTCGTGATCCGCTTGCCGGTCCGGTCCGAGCCGCCCGCGGAGGAACGAACGAAATCGAAATCGTTCGAGACGGCACCGACCCCGCGGCGCGTGCTGGTGGTGGACGACAACGTGGACGCGGCTCAGAGCGAGGCGGTGCTACTGCGCATGTCCGGGCACGAGGTCCACGTCGCCCACAGCGGGCCGGACGCGCTGGAGGCCGCGGCCGCGTTCCGGCCGGAGGTGGTGCTGCTGGACATCGGCATGCCCGGCATGGACGGCTATGAGGCGGCCCGGCAACTGCGTCGGCTGCCCGGGCTGGAGGCGGTCAAGTTGGTGGCGCTGAGCGGGTACGGGACCGACGAGGACCGCCACCGCTCGGCGGCGGCGGGGTTCGACGCCCACCTGGTCAAGCCGGCGGACCCCGTCGCCCTGACGAAGTTCCTGGCGGTGGACGGGCCGCCGTCCGGTTGAGCCGTGAAACCGGGCCGCACGGATTCGCTACCGTCTTGGTTTGGGTCCCTCCCCCCTTGGGGGGGAGGGTTAGGGTGGG
>DASSAT010000392.1:0-2504 GCA_035699305.1 Fimbriiglobus sp.
AAGAGCGGCCGGGACGGCCGCGGTCCCAGGGAGTACTACCGCTTCGCCGGCGGGTCGAGGAAGACGTTGTCCCGCTCCAGCGGCAGTTGGAAGGCGTCGGCCACACGGGTCATGTAGTGGCACCGGGCCGACCAGAAGACCACCTGCCACATCCCCTCCGGCCCCCAGTGCCCCTCCAGCGATCTCAAGTCGGCGGCCGTCACCCGCCACGGGTCGAACGCATGCTGGCGCGCGAACGTCAACGCCGCCTGGTGCGCCGCCGACAGGGGCGACCAGTCGCCGCCGGCGAGCCGCTTCGTCCGGTCCCGAACCTCCTCCTCCTTCAGCCCCGCGACCGCGAGGCCCATCTCGCAGTGGCCCATTCAGTAGAAGCAGTCCAGCGCCCGCGTCACCACCCAGAAGATGTCCTGCTGAAGCAGCCGGTCCATCCCCGACTCCTGGCGGAAGGCGTCCACCGTGTCAAACCACAGGTCCGTAACGTCCGGCTGGTGGGCGTAGCAGACCCGCCCCCAGACCACCCGCGGCCAGCGGCGGACCCAGGAGTCCGGGCCGACCCGGGCATCGACCTCCTTCCAGTCGGGAATACGGACGCGCGCCGGCCGCTCGCGCTGCCACTCCAGCCCGGCTTGCAGGTCGGCGAACGACTTCGCCCGCCACGCGGGGTCGGTCGGCCCGAGGTTCGGCCCGGTCGCCAAGACTGGGACGGCAGTCGTCGGCGGCGGGCCGGCCGGGCTGCGAGTATGAGGGAAGTGGGCGGCGATCGGCGGCGGCGGGCCGTCCGGTTCGACCGACGGGTCGAGGGCCAGTAGCATCCGGTCCTGGAAGCAGGCGTGGGCGACCAGCGCGACCATCGCCACCACCGTCGCGTCGCCGTGCAACTCGACGAGCCGCGCCACCTCCTCGTCGGTGACGGCGGCCGCGTCTTCGGTCAACTGGCGGGCGAACGCGACCGCCAGCCGTTCCGGCTCGGGCAGTATCTTCGCGTCGGTCGCATCGGCCCGGCGCAGGTCGGCCTCGGCGGCGGCCTTCGCGTAGGTGCAGTGGTTGGCGTCGGCGGCGGCCCCGCGCATCCGGGCGCGGAGCGCCGGGTCGAGCCGGTCGCCGGTGCGATGGGCCGCATCCAGTTCCAGCATGAGGGCGGTGGTCCTCGGCAGCGGCCCGGCGAGCCGCCGCGCCCAGGCAGGCAACGTCTCGGCCCGCGCCGGCGCCCCCGGCAGCCGACGCCACGCCTGATCGTTGGACACCATCGGGAATCCTCCGATCCGGGCGGGCGCCGAGTCCGCCACGGTTTACTTATCCAGAGTATGCCTTTCCAGATTTCACCGCGGAGGGCGCGGAGGGCGCAGAGGGAAGAATGGAGTGAAGACGGTTTCAACTCTGTCTTTTCCTCCGCGCCCTCCGCGCCCTCCGCGGTGAATCCTCTTTCAGTCGGTGAATACCTCGCCGCCGTCGCGGGAGCCCATCGCCCGCCAGTTGAACAGCGGGATGCTGTTCGACACGAAGCGCACGCTGCCGTCGCACATCGACACGTTCACGCCGCCGGTGTGGGCGCTCGATGCCGTGGTGGCGATCCGGCCGGGCGGGAACATGCACGACCGCGTGTTCGGCGGGCCGACGTGGAAGTACGCCGTCGTCGAGTGGTAGCCCCGCAGCCACGGCGCGCCGACGTCCGACACCCGCTGGAACGAGAGGTTCGTCGGGTCGATCGCCGCGCACTGGGCGACCGCCTCGTCCGGCGTGCTCGGATAGGTTCGCGGCCAGAAGGTGTCGGTGGGGCTGGAGACGCCGTTGTTGAAGTCCCCCTTCAGGTGCTCGCTGAAGGCGGCGGTGTTGCTGGTCCCGTCGGAGATCCCGGGCAGCGTCACGGTCTTGATCGGGACGAACGGGCCGTTCGGAGCCGGCATCCCGTAGTTCGGGTTGGACGGGCTGCTCGGCGGTTGGTCGTCCAGGATGCCGCTGCCCTGGTTGGAGCGGTAGTTGTTGCCGGCCCACCAGGCCGGCACCTGCGTCACCGGGTCCGACGGGCAGAGGAACGTCTTGATCGTGGTCCCGCACGTGACGGCGTTGGACATGTCGTCCCAGGGCATCATCATGTCCATCGTGTTGCAGACGTTGTCCTGCTCGATGAACGGCAGCAGGAAGACGTGGGTGGACATGCCCATCATGTCCCGGCCGGAGGGCAGCTTGCCGTGGGCGTCGTGGTAGTTGTGGGCGGCGAGGGCGAGTTGCTTGAGGTTGTTCTGGCACTGCATCCGGGCGGCCGCCTCGCGGACCTTCTGCACCGCGGGGAGGAGCAGGCCGATCAGGATGGCGATGATGGCGATCACCACCAGCAGCTCGATCAGGGTGAACCCGGCACGCTTCGCGGACATGGAACGGACTCCGATAGTGGGAATGAGGAAGAACAATACCAGCGCGGTTCAGTCACGGAGCCTTGTAGGGTGGGTCAAGCCCGGCTTTGCGGGCGCCGACCCACCGCACGAGGGCGTGGTGGGTCGGCGCCC
>DASSAT010000393.1:0-2594 GCA_035699305.1 Fimbriiglobus sp.
GGCGCCGCCCCGCTGACGTGATCGAGTTCTACCCGGTGGACTCCGGGTCATGAAAGGCGCGACCCCCGGGTCTGGCATCCCGAGGGCCGCGAGCCGCACAGTGGAGCAGACACCGTGAGCAATGCTACTTTACGCCCGCCCGACCCGCCCGTCCAGCCCGGTGACAGGCCGCTGTCACCGATCCGGCCGCGGGACTACCAGCCCGGCCCGTTCCGTCGGCTGCTGCGGGCGTTACTCGCAGCCGAGCGGGCTGACCGCCGGCACCACAAGGCGCAGATCACATCCATCGGCGACACCGACCGGCGCCGGGTACTGGACGCCGAGTGGGACCGGCTCCGGGCGCTGGAGCACGTGGCCGAGGTCCGCGACCAGATCGCCAGCGACTGGCTGCTCGGGTTGCGGCTGGCTCTTCATCTCTACCCCGAGCGCGTCGTCGAGTTGCTGCGACAGGCCGACGGCCCGGAGGTGCGGCGATGAGGCGCGACCCCGAGGCGGCCCGGGCGGCGAACGAGCGTGCGGCGGAGGCCGCGGCGCGGCTGCGAGGCACCCCGAAGCCGAGCCGCAACGGCCGGCCGGCGCCGTCGCCGCCGGTGCCGGCCGGCCGCGGACTAGCAACTACCGGGTTGGACGGCATCCGTCCCCGGCCGGTCCGGTGGCTGGTCGATCGGTACATCCCGCTCGGTAAGCTCACCATGATCGCCGGTGACGGTGGCAACGGCAAAAGCACGCTCACCCTGGCCCTGGCCGCGGCGGTGACGACCGGCCGGGCGGCCTTCGGACTGACCTACTTCCCGTACCCGCCGGCCGACGTTCTGCTCATCTCTTGCGAGGACGATTACGAAGACACCATCGTCCCCCGCCTGCTGGCGAGCGGGGCCAACCTGGGGCGGGTCCGGCGGGTGGACGGGGTTCAGACTCCCGACGGCAGCCCCGCCCCGTTCTCGCTCGCCCACTTCCGGCAGCTTGAAGAGGAGTTGGAAGACCACCCCGACGTTCGGCTGGTCGTGATCGACCCGGCCGGCGCCTACATCGGCCGGGCGGGGGTGGACGACCACAAGGACAGCGAACTACGGGCGTTGCTCGGCCCGTTGGCGGAATTGGCCGGCCGCCGGGGCGTAGCGATCCTCTTAGTGAAGCACCTCAACAAGGGGGCCAGCGCCAAGGCCGTCCACCGGGTCGGCGGGAGCGTCGGCTACGTCAACGCGGTCCGGGTGGCGTTCATCGTGGCCCCTCACCCAGACGAGGACGGGCTGAAGCTGTTCCTGCCAGTCAAGCTCAACATCGGCAAGCAGCCCCCGGGCCTGTCCTACTCGCTCGACCCCCTGCCGGACGCCGAGGCACAGGGCATCGTCGCCGGATTCTCGGAGCTGGCCGACGAGGACCGCGCCCGGCTGGCGGCCGACCTGTTCCGGCCAACGTGGCGGGGCGCCGCCGACATGGACGCCGACACCGCACTCCGGGAGGCGGTGAGGAAGGATCACCCGGGCGGCAGCAAGGTGGACGAGGTGGCCGAGTGGCTGGTCGGCTTCCTCGGCGAGTTCTCCTGGCCGGACAGTGAGGTCGAGGCCGCCGCCAAGGTCGAAGGCTTCACCTTCGCTCAGCTCAAGCGGGCCAAGGCGCAGCAACGGCAGAGCGACCCCCCGCTGGTGAGCAAGAAGCGGGGGTTCGGCAAGGCGGTGTGGTGGAACTGGATCGGTGACAAGGATGTACCCAAGCTCGACCGCCCCACCCCGTACACGCCGCGGACCGGCGTCCAGAATGTCCATAATGGCGAGAATGGACAGAATGGCTCCGGCGAGCCGCCGGACATCGTGCTTTCCCCTGGAAATCCCCATTCTGTCCATTCTCGCCATTCTGCACATGCACGAGTCGAGTACCTCACAGACCCCGATGAGTTGACCCGGGTGTCCGCCCTCACCGATGCCGACTTCGATGAGGGTCGGACATGACCCCCGACCGCTACCATCTGAACCTCGAAGCCATCCGCGACCCGCTGGTCCGCCACGGTGAGCGCCCCCGGCCCATCGAGGTCCGCTTGCGTGCCCTGCTCAAGTACGCCGTCCGCGCCTGCGGGTTCAAGATCGTCGCCATCCGCCCCGACCCGCCCCATGACACCCCGGTGTCATCGCCATCAGCTGCACAGGTTCACGCAGGCTCGCCGATCACCACACCAGATACCAAAATTAGCCAGCCACCCCGCCCAAACGCCACACACGCGATCCTGTAACGATTGGCGGAAAACCCGAAAGGTACTTCCGGCCGAAAAACCGGCGAGACCCTGCCGGGAACAGGCGAAAACCGCAACAAACTGGAAGGGCGGATACCACTTGAGTAAGTCGGCCGCCGGATCATCGCGTCGTGAGTCGAAGGCGCGATACGAGCGTGGGGTGTCGGCGTCGGTGCGTGGGATCATGGTTCCGGCGGTGCGGAACCGACGCCGACGGGACCGGTGTCGGCGTGTCTTGCGGCTCTTCTGTGAGACTTACCTTCGTGCCCGGTTCACGCTGGCCTGGAGCGCGGACCATCTGCGGTGCATCGACAAACTCCAAACCGCGGTGCTCGACGGCGGCCAGTTCGCGTTCGCCATGCCGCGG
>DASSAT010000394.1:0-8795 GCA_035699305.1 Fimbriiglobus sp.
GTCAGCGTCCAGACGCGCTCGGTGACGACCGCGTTCGTGTTCGAGTCCTCCTCGAACTTCTTCACCGCCACCCCCAGGTCCTCGGTCTTCGTCACCTCGAACCCGGCCGGGGCGAAGTCGCACAGATCCTTCAGCTCCGGGACCAGCCCGACGCCGACCGCCTTGACCTCCAGGATCAGCACGCCCTTGTTCGCCTGCCGCTCGTCGAGCGTCTGCGTGACCGCCAGCTTCTCCAGCGGCCGCGCCTCCTGCCCGCCCTTGCAGTTGATCGATAGCTTCGGCGACTCGACCGGCAACACCGCGTACCCCGACGTGTCGAGGAAGTCCAGGTCCAGCCGCAACGGCGGGATCGCGTCCACGGCCTCGCTGCGCGGCTTCAAGAGGATGTAGGCGTAGGGGGTGAAGCGCCAGGCGAACTGCTCGGGGATCGCCCGCGAGCTGACCTTCTCGTCCTGGAAGGTGATCGAGAGCACCTCGAAGTGCTCCTTGAAGGCTTCCTTCGCCATCTGCTCGAAGCGGTCCTTGTAGTCGGCCGTCGGCCGGCCGTAGTTGTAGTAGTAGTACCCCGACGAGTTCTGGTTCTGCAGGTAGCGGCTAAAGCCGCCGGACTCGCGCTCGATGTCGCGGGTGTGGACCAGGTTGACGAACAGCCCGAACGGTTGGCCGTGGCCGACGTGGGCGCTCCCGTCCACCTTCGTTTCGAGTTTGATCTCGCGGACCAGGTCCTTGTAGTAGTCGAAGACCTTCTTCGCCTCGTAGGCGCGCGGGTTGTCGCCGACGATCTCGAAGCCGTACTTCAGGTAGTTGTGCTTGACGTGCGGCTTGGCCCCGCTGAGCCGGGTGAACAGTTCGTTGGCAAACTTGTCCATGTGCTTGGTCGCCAGCTCGCCGGGCAGCGCCTCGATAGCGGCCTTGATCTTCGCCGGTTCCTTCGGGGCCGGCTGCTTCTCCTCGGTGATGCCGCCCAGGTCCACGGCGCCGAGGCTCGCGTAGAACCACAGCTCGTAGACCTGGTTGGTCTGCTCGTCCTCGCGCAGCCCCTTGACCACCTTGGCGTACTCGTCGGCCGCCTTCTTGTAGAGGGCGAACGCCGCGCCGCGCTTCGTGGAGAAGTCGGACGCCTTCGCCAACTCCTGGCGGTAGTTGACCTCGTCGTGCATCAGGCTGGCCTTGGCGGCCAGGAGCGCCCAGTGGTCGGGGAACTTCGCCAGGCCGTCCGCGATCGTTTGCCGGGCGACCTCGTAGCCGCGCAGCACCTCGGCCTCGATGTCCTTCTTCTTGCGCTTGGTCTTGTTGCGCTCCTGCTCGGCCGGGACGCGCCACAGCCCGGCGAGGTTGCTGCGCATCTGCTGGGCGAGGCCGGCGAGTGTGCGCGGCTTGAGGCTGCCGAGCGGGCCGAACACCTTCTCGATGGCCTCGGTCTTGTACACCTCGGCGGAGCTGTGGCAAGCGGTGAACGCCTTGACGATCTGCTCGTCGTCGAGTTCGCCGGCCTCGCCCGGCAGCTTCTTGATGCGCTTGATCCAGGCGGAGAGTTCCGTGATGTTGCGCTCCTGCTTGGAGCGAGTCAGCGGGATGGTCTCGGCGCGGGTCTCGTAGCCGTAGAAGAACCAGGAGTAGCGGTACTGGTTGCGGTTGGCGTTGGGGTCGTGGTTGAGGGTCCAGACGCGAATGAACTCGCGGACGAGCAGCTTGGCCTCGTGCGGCTGGGCCTTGGCCAACTCCTCGATGAGCGGGAACGCCTTGTCCTCCTCGTTGGCCTTCAGGTGCAGCCTGGCGAGGATGTCGGCGAGCCTGGGCCGCAGGCCGTCGTCCACCGCCTTCACCCAGTCGTCGCCGGGCCGGGCGCGAAGTACGTCGGCGACCGGGACCGGCCGCGGCATGTTGCCCCGGTTCATCATCATGTACGGGTTCGACATCGACCCGTTGTTGTTGACGTAATAGATGTTGCCGTACACGTCGCGCTGGAGCCGTGGGCCGCTGCCGGCGGAGTCGTCGTGCTGGCGGCTGAACTCGGCCTCCCGCAGCCACGCGGCGGCGAGCAGCGTCAGCGTCGGCCGCCACGCCTTGACCCGGACCTTCTTCTCGTCCGCCTTCAGGAGCGCGTCCACGGCCGTCTTCATGAGCTTGAGCGCGTTAAGCCGGTCGTCGGTCTGGAACGGCCGGTGCGGCAAGCCCTGCGACACCAGGGTGCCGACGGTGGCGAGGATTTCCATGCCACGCTCCGGCTTCTTGGTGAAGCTCTCCTCCAACCACTGCTGGCCGAGCTTCTCGGTGATCCGCGGCGCCAGCTCGACGGCGCGGACCAGCGCCTCCCGCTTCTCGTCTTGCGCGCCGTCCGGGAAGGCGAGGACGGCCTGAACGGCGTGCCACGCCTTCTCCAGGTTGCCGGCGCGCTCACCCGGCTCGCCCATCAGCGCCAGGAAGTGCCGGCTCAGGAGATTGAGTGCTTCCAGGTCCTTCGCCTTCTGGGCCGCCTCGAAGGTGGGAAGGAACTTGTCGGCAGCGGCCGCCTGACCGGCGTTGACGAGCAGCTTGGCGTACTGCCGCTTGGTGAACGGCGATTGCCCGGCCGGTTTCTTCGCTTCATCCTCGAACCGCTTGACGACGACCTCGGCCAGGGTGCCGCCGGCCATGACCTCGCGGAGGATGGCGGAGAACGGGTTCAGGTGCTCCTTGTCGTCGAGTCCATCTGGGGCCTTCGACGCGACGACGCCGGGGCCGACGAGGGCGGCGCGGGCGGCGAAGTATTTCGGGTTGGCGGCCGACGGGACAGCCGCGGCGAGGCCGAGCAGGTCGTCGAGCGCGAAGGCGTGCCGCTCGGCGTACTGCTGCTGGGCGGGCATGTTGCGCATCATCATCTGCATCATCTCGTCCGGCGCGCCGTCGTCGCCGGTCTTCATCAGCGGCATGGCGTTGGGCGTGCGCTGGAGGCTGGTCAGGAGTTGCTTGTAGCCGGCGATCGCCTCCTCGTCGGGCAGCGACGCGAGGTACGCCTTGACCTTGTCCCATTGTCCGGTGGAGACGTTCTTCTGGAACTCGGCGAGTTCCTTGTCGAGCGCCTCGGTCTTGGGGTCCTTCTTCGGGGTCGGCTTCTTCGGGTCCGTGTCGGGGGCCGGCGCCCACGCCTTGAGGATGGCCGACGGCCGGCGGTCGAACTGGAGTTGCTTGAGCTTGGTCAAGCGCGGCGACTCCGGGGCGGCGGCGCTTGGGGTGGGGCTGCCGGGCTGGACCGGCTGGCCCGGCGCGCCGGGGGCCGGGGTCGGGGCCGGCGCGTCCACCGTGCGGACGGCCTTGGCCGTGGTCGGGGTCGAGGCCACGCCCGCGGCCTGGAAGCTCAGCGGGAGGAGCTGCGCCGCCGCGGGCAGCGACACGCACAGCACGAACAACACGGAGGCGGGGAGCAGCTTCCTCATTGCGGAGTCCTGCCGAGCGGGGTGGACGGGTGGACGGGGTGAGTCAATCGCTGACCAATGTCTGAGACGGTTGTCCTGGCTCGCCCCAACGGGGCGACCGGTAATAGCCAGGGGTGAAACCCCTGGACCGGGACGCGAAGAGGCTTGTAACCCCGAAGGGGTGACCCATCGGTTGGGCGAGCGGGTCACCCCTTCGGGGTTACGGGTTACTTTCCCGGTTCGCTCCAGGGGTTTCACCCCTGGCTATTACCGGACGCCCCGTTGGGGCGGCAAAACAGGATACCTACGTCCGGCCTTCGGCCGGACCGCTACGCGGTTAATGTCCCGTATCGTCGAGCGGCGGGGCGCCGCCGGCGTTGCGGACGTCTTGCTTTTCGAGCTTCTTCTTGCCCATCTTGGGGGAAGGCCGACCGGCCTTCGGGCTGCTACAGCCCTCTCACTGCGACGGCAGGGGCAGCCCCTGCAACTCGCCCAGGTCCATCCGCGCCAGCCGGATCGACGCCTCCAGGTCCTCGCGGTGCTTCTGCGCCGCGGCCTGGTCGCCGGACTTCTCGGCCTGCTCCGCGAGCAGCTTGTACGTCTGCCGGGCCGACTCGATCTCCGGCTCCCACACGTCCTGGCTCTGCCCCTCCAGCCGCATCAGCCAGGTCATGTAGTAGTTGGCGTTGGCCGTCGCGGAGCGCGCTTCGGCCAGCAGCTTCTCGTCGGCGTTCGGATCGGCGCTCAGCTCGTCCACCAGCGCCTTGAGATCGGCGTGCGCCTCGGGCAGCTTCTTGGCGAGCATCTGCGCCTTGGCCTTCTCCAGCCGGACCTTGCGGGCCTCGGCGGTCCGCCCGGCCGGCAGCGCCTTGAGCGCCTCGTCGTACTGCTCGACCGCGGCCGGGTAGTCGTTGTCTTTTGCGGCCTGCTCGGCCGCCCGGATGGAGGCGGCGGCCGCGTCGAGCTTGAGCTTGTCCTGGCCGGGGCCCATGTGCAGGGCGTACCCGACCACCGGCACCAACAGCCAGACGGTCAGTAGCAGGATGCGAAGGGCCAAGGCGACACCCCCTTTCGGGTCGGGAAATCCCAAATCCCAAACACCAAATCCCAAACACGACCCAAGCCAGGATACCAAAATCAGAACGCGGCCGGCGCGCGGTCCGTTGCGTTTCTGGTTTGGAATTTGGTGCTTGGGATTTGGGATTTACGCCGTCCCGGCGTCCAGCCGGTCCCGATCAGCGTCAGTAGCGCTGGCAGCAGCGCCAGCACCGCCGTCCCGACGCCGACCGCCAACAGCGCGTACTCGCGCGGCCCCATCTTGTCCTTGTCCATCGGGGCCGCGCGCTCGTCCACCCGGGAGACCAACTCGGTGCTGAGCATCTTGTCGTTGCCGTCGTGGTAGACGCCGCTGAGCCGCGTTGCCGTCTGCCGCAGGGTGGACACGTCCTGGCGGGAGTTGTGCCCGCTGATCGGCTTGCCGGTGTTCGGGTTGCCGA
The DNA here is from genome assembly GCA_035699305.1 of Fimbriiglobus sp. GTDB lineage: Bacteria > Planctomycetota > Planctomycetia > Gemmatales > Gemmataceae > DASSAT01. The sequence goes on from DASSAT010000394.1 coordinate 4,892, forward strand.
CGCCGACGATCACCACGTTATGGCCGATCGACGCCGGCATCTTCGGCATCCCCGTGGCCGGGACGGTGTCGCCGTCGGTGACGATCATCAGCACCGCCGTCCCCGGCGGCCACGGCTTGGCGATTTTCGCGCCTTCTTCCAGCCCGGCGAAGATGTTCGTCTCCCCAGACTTGAACGCGTGCCGCATCGGCAGATCGACCAGGATGTTCCGCACCACCTCGCGGTCGGTGGTGTCCAGCACGACCGGCTTCGCGGAGGTGTAGAAAGCCACGATCGTCGTCTTGTACTTCTCCGCCTGGACGCGCTCGAAGAACGACTGGATCAGGTCGGCGGCGCGCTCGGCCCGCTTCTGCTTGCCGGTGGGGCCGGCGTCTTCCAGTTGCATACTCGGGGAGACATCCAGCACCAGGACCAGGTGCCGGTACTCGTTCTCCTTGACCTCGCCGGTCTTGTACGACTTGGGCGACAGGATGAGCAGCGTGGCCAGCCCCCAGGCGACCGCCCCGAGCGCGGCGGGGCGCAGCACCCCGGCGGCGGCGGCCAGGGCGATCATGCCGCGGTTGGGGCCGAACGCCAGCGGGGCGGCCCGCGTGACCCGCCAGAAGTGCAGCACCTCGGCGGCCGCGGCCACCACCACCACGGCGACGGCGATCAGCTCGGCGACCACGGCGTCTCCCTTGGCGGGGGTCAGAGGTCAGAGGTCGGAAGTCAGAAGTCAGAAGTCAGAAGTCGGAAGTCAGAAGTCAGAAGTCAGAGGAAAGCGCCGCGTGCTGTCTTTTCTGACCTCTGACCTCTGACCTCTGACTTCTGACCTCTGACCTCTGACCCCTGACCCCTGACTTACCACGGCGTATACCTCAACCCGAACAGCGACAGCCCCCACACGCCCAACAGCGTCAGCCCGGCCAGGGCGAACGGCTCGAAGTAGTCGATCGTCTCCACGAACGTCGGCGTGAACTTCGCCTGCTTCATGGAATCGATCTTCTTGAAGATCGACGGCAGGGCGTCCGGGTCGTCGGCTCGGAACGCCTCGCCATCGGTCCCCCGGCAGACGTTGATGACCTCGTCCTGCGGGTCGATGCCGGCGACGATGATGCAGAAGACGCTGATATTCACCGCCTTGAAGTCCTTGATGAGGTCGGCCTCCGCCTCGGCCATGTCGTAGCTGAACCCGTCGGTGACGACGATCACCATCTTGTCGCCGTCGTCGCGGTCCTGGAGGACCTTCTTGCACCCCTGGAGCGCCTTGGCGATGGCCGTCCCGCCGAACGCCGGCGGCGCGATCTCCGGCCGCATGAACGGCGGGGCGCACTTGATCGCGGAGGGGTCGCTGGTCAGCGGCACCCAGTGGACGTACGCGTCGCCGAAGAACGTCAGCCCGAATGAGTCTCCCTTGCGGTAGTCGAGGAAGGCGTCGATCGCCTTCATGGAGGCGTCGTACCGGGTGCCCTCGCCGTAGGGCGAGGTCATGCTGCCGGAGACGTCCACCGCAAACTGGATGTTGGTCATCGACCGCTTCTGCCGCGGCGGACCGTTGCGCTGCGGCCCGGCCAGGATCAGGATGCCGACGGCCAGCAAGAGCGGCGGGATGGTTTCGGCGAGGCCGATGAACGCCCACGCCCACCAGCCCGACGAGCCGAGGGCGTGGTCCACCGGCAGCACCACCCGCCGGCTCGGCATCAACCAGCGATGCGACCACACCCAGACCAGGAGCAACAGCGGGATCACGAGCGCCAGCAGCCACAGCGGCGTGGCGAACGTCGGCCACACCAGCGGAAAGTCGAGCGGGTTGCGGGTCGGGGTCATGCTGTCATCTTCCTGCCCCTGTGGAGAGTCAACCCCTCCCCCCAACCCCCTCCCCGAAGCGGGGAGGGGGAGCCAGAGGGCGGCTCGGTCTTTCTCCCCTCCCCGCTTCGGGGAGGGGCCGGGGGAGGGGTGAACTCCTATCCCCCCCACCCTAACCCTCCCCCCCAAGGGGAGAGGGAACAATAGGGGAACGCTCCCGCCCAAGGGGGGAGGGAACAAGAGGCGGCAGGTCCGCCGCGTCCGGCGGCAAGTCGCGGTACGGCCGCAGCAGCGCCGCCACGTCTACCGGCTCGTGCGGCCCCGGCTTGTGCAGCCATGTCTCCAGTTGACCCAAGAGCGGCCCTGCGTCCGGGTGCTGACGCATCTGCCGCATCGCCTCGGCCGGCTCGACCGCCTCCAGGTTCAGCCGCTTGCGCCAGTACGCCAGCAGCGTCCGCTCCAGCCCGGCCAGCTCCGGCTGCGACAACTTGCCGGCGATGGCGCCCTCGACCAGCGGCCGCAGCCGGTCGGCCAGCGACACCGGCCGGCCATACGCCACCCGCTTCTCCGAGCGGAACAGCGGCCAGAGCATCCAGCCGACGATCGCCAACAGCCCCAGCCCCCAGACGACGCCGCCGACTAGTAGCATCAGCCGGTAGCCGCCGACGCGGGGGCCGTCGTCGATCGTCAGCTCGTTCGGCTCGACCTGCCCCGGCGGACGGACCGGGTTGACTGTCACCGTCAGCGGCGGCAGGCCGGCCGCGGGGGTGCCGTCCTTGCGGCGGAGGTAGTCGGCCAGGTTGTAGGTGCCGGGGTCGAGGCCGTAGTACTCGATGTCGTAACGGAAGGCGGTGCCGTGCGGGTAGGCGGTCAGCGATTGGACGACAACCGGCCGCTTGCGGTCGGTGCGGGGCGTCGGCTCCAACTCCGGCCCGGGCAGGACGACGTTCTCCAGCCGGCCGGGCATGCCGACGGTGGTCTCCTGGAGCGGGGCCGGCGCCTGGGCCGCTGCGAAAGCCGTCAACAATCCGGTGAACGCCAACACAACCAACCACCTCGTTCCCAAGCTCTGCTTGGGAACGCAGGTCGCCAAGCTCTGCTTGGCGTCTTCGACCCGCGAAGCGGAGCTTCGCGACCTGCGTTCCCAAGCAGAGCTTGGGAACGAGAGGCGGGTACTCATCGCGCCCCCCGGCCGAGCAGATTGCGGCTCTTGAGGAAGTTCCGCAGTGTTGCCACGAACGGCCGGTCGGTGCGGATCAGGAGATGATCCACCCCGGCCCGCTTCAGGTCGCGGGCCGTCGCCTCGGTATCGACCCACCGCCGCGCCCCGCGGGTGACGAACACCCGGCCCGTCTCCGCCTCGCCGGCCCGCAGGAATCCCGTCCCCGGCAGGCCCGTCTCGGCCGGGTCTTGCAGCTGGATCACCACCGCGTCGTGCTGCTGCGCGAGCAGCTTCAACGCCGGCACCGCCGCGTCGTCGTGTAGATCACTCAGCGCGATCACCAACGCCTTGCTGGTCAGCGTCGGGGCCAACTCCGCGACGCGCCGGCCGAGGTGCGTCGGCTCGTCGTAGCGGAACCGGCGGAACCGGTGCAGCCATTGCAACACCTGACCGCGCGACAGGCTCGGGCGGATGCGCAGGTCCCGGCCGCCGACGCCGACCACGCCGACCGGGCTGACCCGGTCCAGGCACGCGAACCCCAAGCCCCCGGCAATGTGGATCGCCAGCGCGTACTTGCTGCGCTTCACCGAGGTCACGGTCATCGACGCCGAGGTGTCGATGAGCAGGTAGCACGGCATTCGCTTGGGGGCCTCGTACTCCTTGACGAAGACCTTGCGGGTGCGCGCGGTGACGCGCCAGTCGATGCTTCGGATCGGGTCGCCCCACTGGTACGGCCGGGATTGCGCGTACTCGACCCCGGAGCCGAGGAACGGGGAGTGGTCGGTCCCGTAGCTCAGCTCGTCGGCCAGCTTCTTGACCGCGATCAAGAATTGCCGGGCGTTCAGGTGGTCGGCGCTGTCGAGATAGCCGTGCATAAGACCCAAAACCGATTCACCGCAGAGGGCGCAAGAGGGCGCAGAGGGAAGAATGAGTTAAAGACGGATTTAACTCATTCTT
>DASSAT010000395.1:0-49806 GCA_035699305.1 Fimbriiglobus sp.
TCCCGCTCGACCCTCTGGGCGGCGGCGACGTAGCTGTCACGGGCTTCCCGGTCGTTCCGCCACGTCCGGGCCAGCCGGGTGCAGTGATCGACCCCGACCGGGGTTTCGGCGACCGGGACCGAGGCCAGCTTCGCCGGTACCGCACCGGCGAGACCGGCGACCAGATCCGTCATGAGCACGTGACGGGCCAGCCGGTCCCGGAGGTCGGGAAGGGCCGACTTCTCGGGCAGGTCGATGTCGAAGGCGGCGAGCAGGCCCCGGAGTTCGTTCCGAGCCGACTTCTTCTCGACCTCGGCGTCCAGCCTGTCCCCGGACAGGAAGGCCAAGGCGACCTCTTGGGGGCTGGACGTGCCGTACACCAGTGAGATAACGGCGGTCGAACCAATCCCCTGCTCGGCGAGCTTGTTCAGGTCGGCCAGCGTCAGTTTCCCAGACTCGGCCTGCTTCTCGACTTCGGCGGCGTTCTCCTCCCCGAGTACCGGCTTGAGGGCGTTGCGTGCGACGACGGCTAGCCGGGTGTTGCGGTTCGGCGGCTGCTGGCCGGGCTGCATCACCACCCCGGCCTCGTCGAGTTCGATCAGGGCGCTATGGGTGTCGGCCCGGTCGAGCGGCACGTAGACGACCAGCCGGGGCGGCTGCTCGCCGTTCATCAGGTGGTCGATCTGGTGCCGGAGCTTGAAGAAGCTGCCGTCGTACCGGACGACGGTGGTGTTCGGCAGGGACAGGGACGCAGCCGCATCCGGGTACGCCTTCTCCGGGTCGTACCAGACCACCAACTGGCGGTCCTCGACCTGCTTGGCGATCAACTGGCACAGGTACTCGGTGACGACGGCCATACACCCGCTCTCATTGCCAGATTCGGTTGATGCCGTACTGATCGAAAATCACATCGGCGCTCACGAGCGGGGTGCCTTCGGCAATCGCCTGCGCCGCCAACAGGCGGTCGAACGGGTCACGATGATGCCACGACAACCCGGCCTGCCGCTCGGCGTGATCCAGCGTGATCGGCAGCACGACCAGCCCGAGGTCGGCTATCGCCTTGTCGATCCAAGGGCGAAAGGGCAACGACAACGGCAACCGACCCAGCCCCACCTTGATGCTGATTTCCCAGATGGAAGCGATGCTGACGAGCCGTTCGTTGCTCACATTCGCCATGAGCGACATCGCCGCAGCGGGAATCTGGGAAGTGTCATCCGCCGCCCAGATCAGCGTGTGCGTGTCGAGGAGCAGCTTCATTCCATGTATTCCTTGAAGTCCTCCAACGGGTCATCGAAGTGTTCCATCGACAGCACCGTGCCCTTCAACGTCCCGAACTGCGGCGGCTTCTTGGCGGTCAGCGTCGGCACCAACCGGGCCACGGGCTGGTCGTTCTCGGTAATCACCACCTCCTCACCCGGCGTCAGCCGGTGAATGAGGTCCGAGAGGTTCGCCTGTGCTTCTTGAATCGTGACGGTCGCCATGTGTCATCCTCCTTCCAGTGTCATTTTACGTGCCCCTTCTCCCGCAGTTGCTTGCCGATGGACGACCACTCGTACTCGCCCTTGAGGAGATCCTGCCAATACGCCTTGGCCTCCTTCCACGGGACGAGTTCGTGGAACGGGGCGATGTTCAGGACCACGCCGTCGTTCAGGTCCGGTTCGAGGTACAGGTCGGCCACCCGCCGGAGCTTGTCCTCGAAGTCCCGCAGTTCGGACAGCAGGTCTTCCTGCCGCTCCATGTCCTTGCCGAGCTTCTTGGCGGCTTTGCCCGAGTCGCCGGCTGCGGCCTTCTGGGTGCGCAGGGCATCGAGGCGGCTGTCCTCCAGCCGGATCTTCGGCTCGACATACTGCTGAAGTGCCCTGAACAAGATCTCCTTGTCGAGCCGGTGGTAGTAGAGCCAGAGAGCGTAGTTCTTCTTCGACGACTGGAGCAGCCAGTAGATCGGAGCCTTTCGGCGGCTCTTGGAATATCGGGAGATGTGGTCGTCCCAGAACCCACCCTTACCGGGCTTTCGGAAGTAATCCCGCAGTTCCTTCACGCCGAGAATCTCGCAGGCTTCGGCTTCGATGGCCTCTGCACGGCCCTTCCAAATGACTTCGAGAACTCCACGTACCCTACGCACCAGATCGTCGGAGTGGTCGGCGTCATCGACGAGAATGCCGTCCCAGTCGATGACCAGTGGGTAGCCCGCTATGGTCGTAGGATCGGGCAAGCAGCCGCACTGGCCAAGCATACCCGGTGAGCAACGGGGTAGAGCAGCGAACGGTGTGGGCAGCGGTGGTGTGTCCCTCTCGTTCGTAACATACCGAACGTCCCAGCGGCCAACAACAACTCCGCAGCAGTACGAGACAAGACCACGAACCGGCGAACCAATCTCAAACCGCTCCTGTTCCTCGTTATCGGTGTCTTCAACATCGTCGCCTGGAGACGAGTCGTTGATCGCTTCAGTGACACCATCTGTCACATCACAAGTGACATCTTGAACACCATACACCTGCTCCACATGTTTATCGATGTGCGCTTGAATCTCTGAGAGACGTGCTTGTGTCGCTTCACGTTCACGAGCGATTTGTGTGGCCCCCTCCTTGAGCGTTGAGGGCCTTGACTGAGAGAGGGCCGCTGGAGTAACGAACAGATGGCTGGTTTCATCCCAAGCAAGTCGGTTCTGCTTTTCAGCAACATAGTCCGCTGATAGCCTCTGTATTTCAGTGCGAACGTTATCGTTCACGCTTGTCGGTATCGGCGTCTGCTCCAACACACCGACCTCATACGACCCGAATGCAGTCTGTAGCGAGAGCAGCTTCCTGAAGAGCGCTGAATTCATCACGCCAGAGTAGTACAGCAAGGACTGCTCGCTGTTGTCGGGAAGGAATAGTGATGGGCCTTTGTCACCGATGATGCACCCAGCCGGTAGCACACGCACGTTGAACCCTTTTTGTGTTCGGCGTGCCCACGTCAGTCCGGGGCGGAAGTAGTGGCTGTAGCCATTAAGGGCTGCTGACCACTGATAGCCCCACCCCCTACTACCACGGTAATCCGAAAGGAACTTCTTGAGGGCTGCACCATCGTTCTCCCAGTCGATCACCAATTCCCAATCTGAGTAAAACGGAGAGTACGCCCCGCCTTTTGCGTGCATTACCCACCGCTTGCCGGAGGTCGTCTCCTCACGGGTGCGGGCCGTGAGGTCCGCAGGTATTTCCCACCACAGTCGCAGAAAGCGGAAGTCGTTATTCGTATACGCTCCCTTCTGAGCCTTGCGTCCCTCGGCTTCCAATCTTGGCAGTTTGGAGAATAGAGCGAGTACCTCGTCGGCTTCCCAGTATGCGAACGGCGAGCCGGGCACTTGTCCGAACAGTGCCGACCGTACTTGAAATAGCTCCGCTGAACGCCGGCCCTCTTTCACAGATCCAACAGCCGCACGTAAAGCGGTCTCCTTGTTATCGCTTTGGAGAAGACGAAAGAAACTGGTTGAGTCTTCCGAGTCTTGAGCTTCAACACAGTAAGCTGCTGTCTCGACCATCGCCGTGTCGAGAACTCCTTGTCCGAGGTCCGCAACGACAGTCGGGTAAGCCCCGTCAAGCAGGATTTCTTCCCGCCATTTCTCGAAAGTGGTGAGAAAGAAGCCTGATCTTGATGTGATCGCACCCAAATACCCGCTTCGGTGAAGTCGGCTCAAACCCCGTTCAATGAACGCTGCGTAGAGGTCGTTCTTGGTCCGAGGATACTGCTTCTCGATGAGACTTTTTGCTGGCTTACTGGAAATGCCGAATGGCGGGTTCATGAGGGTCACGTCAAAGCGCTTGTGGGACATCTCGACGAAGGCGAAGCCCCGAACGGCGTCCTCCGTGAAGAGTTTCCGCTGAAGTAACTGCCCGTTCCCAGCCCGCTCGGCGTACTCCCTCAGTGTCTCCACAACCTTCGCCTCGGCCTGCTCGAAGAACTGATCGTCGGTGATGTCCGACAAGTCAAAAAGTGCTGGCTGTTCAGGCTTCCCAGAAAGTCGGTCCATTACAGCTTCAGTGAACAGGAGTTGCCGTCCCTTCCGGTCGGTCGCCTGCGTGGTCTCTCGCACCCACTGCTTCTTGGCTTCGGCCACTGCTTCTCGCACTTCCTCTTCGATCTTCAGCAGCGACCCGGCTTCACCGGCCAGCTTCATCTTCTCGAACACAACCTCGACGAGTTGGCCGAGCAGCTTCGGCTCAAGCTGGCCGATGAACTCCTTGAGCATCTGCTGCTCGCCGGGCATCTGCTCGGCGCAGACGATGTTCGACTTGGTGATCTTCGGCCGGTCCTTCTTCCGTCCCATGTCCTGATATGCCCGCTGGCATCGCAGCCAGAGGGCGAGGGCGGCGATCTGAGTGGCCCGCAGGTCGATGTCGATCCCGTGCAGGTTGTGCTTCAGGATCAGAGCCGGCACGGCCTTCCTCAGATCCTCAAGCGTGGGGTAGTCCCGCTGGAGGTCCGGGCCGAGTTCCGGGTCGGCGTAGGCTTCCTCGTAGATCACCAGCAGCAGGTCGAAGCAGTACAGGAGGAAGTGTCCACTTCCACAGGCCGGGTCGAGGATCTTCAGTTCCCGAGGGTCTTTCTTGGCCCGGAACGGGATGAACACTGGTTGCTTGAGCAGTTCCTCTTGGGGCAGGTCGTCCTTGACCTCGGAGGTGTCCTTCGGCGGCTGCTCCCCGTCTTTGAGGAACACCTCGGTCGGTCGGCGGACAAGGTAGCGGCACTGCTCGGCGAGCCGGGTCTTGCCCTGCCGCATCTCATGCCAGATGCGGCCGAGCGTGTTGTCGGTCAGGAACTCGACCACGTACCGGGGAGTGAAGAACTGGTTGCGGAACGCCAGTTCGTAGGAGTTGCGGGGGGCCTGACTCTCCTTGCGGGCCTGATCCCGCAGTTCCTTCGGCGTGAAATACTGGTACACCCACCCGATGGCCTCGTCCTGCGTCCAGATCCCGGCGAGTTCCTCGCTGTTGAGCAGGCCGAGCACCTCGTCGAGCACCCGCTGGGGCGGGTACAGCCGGTTGGACGGGTCGGTCGGCGAGAAGAGCACCCCGATCTCGTCCGACAGGGTGCCGCCCAGCCAGTTGAGGAAGTGCCGGTAGGTCACGTCCTGCTGGCCGGCGGCGTGCCGCTTCTGGTCCTCGTCGTAATCGGCGAGGTAGAACAGGAACCCCTGCGACTTGAGCCCCTTGCTGACCGACTCCCGGATCAGCCCACGGGCCTCCATCATCTTGTAGGCGCAGAGCCGGTTCAGGTGGGTGAAGGCGACCTCCCGGACCAACTGGGCGAGCGAGTCCGTGGGCTTGTACCCGAGGGCCTTCACGTGCTCGAAGTGGTCGAGGATGTCCTTGCGGTAGTCTTGGTCCTCGGCCGACAGGTGCGTCATCTTTGAGGCGGGCTCGACCTGCACGTCGTCCGACTTGGCGACGGCGTACACCCCGAACTGCCCCTGAAGCACCTGCGCAACCGCCTCTTCGAGCAGCCGGCGGCACTGCGTCACGACGCTGCGGAGCTTGTTGCGGGTCGCTTGGTCCATCGGGCTCACTCCACCACGATCTTCACGTCCTCTTCGAGCAACTTCAGCAGGTGGTCCTGAAGCCGGGCGACGGCCTGCCGGACCTGCTCCTCGCTGTCCATCGGCCCCGAGAAGAACTCGGCCAGCCGCACCCGCTGGACCTTCTTGTCCGGCGGGGCGGTGAGCTTCTGGATCTGGGCCACGACCCCGGCCAGCAGGCCGCCCAGAGCGGCGAGGTCGGACTCCATCTGGGACAGGGTGGCCCGGCACCGCTGGCAGACCATCCCCCCGACCGGCAGGTCGAGGTCGGGGCAGGACCGGCCGGCCAGCGGGGCGAGCACCGGCTCTCGCATGGTCTCGGGCACGGCGCTCCACTCGGCCCGTCCCTTCACCTTCTCCACCGCTTGTGCGAACTCGGTCGCCCGGTCGGCGTGGACCTGCTGGTACAGCGCCCGGTAGGCCGACCCGACCTCGGTGGCGGTCGTCCCGATTTTGGGGAACGACTCGTAGAAGGTCTCGGAGGCGAGCAGCCCCCGCAACTCGGCGACCTTCTCGGCCAGCCCGGTCTGCCCCCGGCCCTCCAGTTGCGGCCACATCTGGTCGGCGGCGGTCCGGGCCTGCCGGATCGTGGCCAGCCCCGTGTCGTCGAGGCAGTCGGCCAGCTTGCGGAGCCGCTCCCGTGCCGCCTTGAGGGAGGTGGCACTCCCGGAGAGGGTGTTCACGCAGTCGTCGGCGGACCCGGACTCGATGGCGGCGAGGGTGTCCCGGTACTCCTGCACCGGCCCGGCCACCGGCAGGCTGTGCGACTTCGCCTGCGCCTCGACCGGGTAGAGAACCTTCAGTTCCTCCCCGGCCAGCTTCTTCAGGGCCTCGGCGATGGCGGTCTTGTCCATCGCCACCGTCTCGCCGGTCAGGTCTTCGTAGCTCTCGACCGCCCGCTTCAGGGTCTTCAGGTCAATCGGCTTGACCGGGGTGAACAGCGCCGACTTGAAGGCGGTGTTGTTGGTGAACGGGACACGGCAGGCCGGGTCTTGGTACGAGTCGAACTTCCGGCCCCCGTGCGTCACCTCGATGGCCCCGGCCCGGAACAGGGCGGCGAGCACCAGCCGGAGCACGTCCCGGTCCCATCCGTACCCGATCCCGCCGAACTTCTTCTCCAGCGCCTTGCCCAGCCGGGTGTCCTTGTTCCCGTACCCGTGCTCGCTCACGAGGTAGCCGAGCACCTCCTTGGCCACGTCCGCCGCCGGGTTCGGGACGAACTTGGCCCCGTCCTTCGTGACCAGCCCGAGCCCGTTCTCCCCGCCGTAGAACACCTGCGGCAAGGCTTGCAGGTTCGCCGCCTTGAGCAGCACCTCGGCCTCGTCCCCCTTGAGCGGCCGGGAGCCCATCTCCAGCTTCGGGTACAGGTCGGGGACCACCTTGCCGAGCAGCTTCTTGACGATCTCCCCGAGCGTCTTGCCCAGCGACGGGGCGTCGCTCGCCACCCCCCGGAACATCCCGGTCCCCCGTTCGAGGGCCTCGGTCAGCTTGTCCCGCAGCCGGGACCGGTAGTTCAGGGCGGCGTTCTTCTCGTCCTGAAGGCAGGTGGCCTCGTCGGTGGTGATCTTGTTCTGCGCCCGCAGTTGGTCGTACTTCTCGACCATCTTCCGGGAGGCGTGGACCTCCTTGACCAGATCGTCGATCTCCGGGGTCAGGGCGAACGCCCAGTACACGTCGTTCTCGTGGCCCTTCTGCCGGCTCTCCTCCCGCACCTCGGCCAGCCGCTTCTGGAAGCCGTCCGGGTCGTCGGCCACGCAGAGGGACAGGGTGATGTCCCCCTCGTCCCCGAGCGAGGTGCCGTCCACGGCGATCCCGAGCCGGAACGTCTTGTGGTCCTTGTACCGGTAGGTCTTCAGGGCCGGCTCCCCGAACACCTCCTCCAACGTCTCACGGGCGATCTCGTTCTCCTCCCGTGGCCTCGGTTCGAGATGGCCCCGCCGCTCGGTTTCCCAGTTCTTCTCCTGTGCGGTCTGGAGCTTCCACCCCTCCTCCGTGCTGCGGACGAACTGGGCGGCGTGCAGCCGCTTGACCGCCGCCTGCACCTCCTTGAGCGGGGCCGGCTTGCCGACCTCATCGACCAAGAAGGCGGCGACGTTCGCCTCGGTGCGGGGCAGGTCACGGATGAACTCCAGCAGGCAGATCACCTTCGCCGTCCGCAGCGCCCACCCCTTGTCGTCCGGGTCGGACTTGAACCGCTGGCCGATCTCGTGGATGTCCGTCCGCTTCTCGTTCGACAGGTTCCCCTCGACCAGTTCGTACACCTTGTCCAGCGTGACCAGCGCCCCGACCGGCTTCTTGGCCATCGCCGTCCGGTCGGACACCAGCATCTCGTAAGCCTGCTTGATGATCGTCCGGTTGCTCCCGCCGTAGTGCCGGGGGGCTCCGGGCTGGAGGCGGACGCCGGACATGATCCCGATGCACAGGTCGATGTAGTGCGGCGGATACGGGTAGAACTGCACGAAGTCGGCCTCGGCGACCTCGGTGCGGCGGGTCGTCCGCTCCAGCCGCAGGGCGGCGTTGAGCGTGCTCCCGTTCTCGTCGAACAGCTTCCTGAGCACCGGCTCGGCCGTCTGCTTCTTGGCCAGCACCCGCTTGGTGGCGACCTCCCGGATGTCGGACGGGGCCAGATCGACCCGGTGGCGGAACCGGTCTTGGAGCTTGGCCAGTTCGACCCGCTTGGAGTCGATTGCGGCGACCACCTCGTCGAGCTTCTCCTGCGACGTGACGACGATCCAACAGGGGGCCGGGATCTTCCGCTGCTTGAGCAGGTTCTTCCCGACCTTGCCGAACTCCTCCACGGTGGCCCGCAGGTCTTCGATCTTGTCCCCGCTGCGGGCCACGTGCTGGCCCACCTCGTCGATGATGAACACGAGGGCCTTCCCCTTGCGCCTGCGGCCCCACAGGTCGAACGTCCGCTCGACCACCCGGCTGACGGTGATCGAGGCGTCCCGGCTCCGCTGGGCGTGCGCCCACGAGTCGGCCGAGGGGTAGGTCTTCGGGTCGAGGCGGTGCAGCACCGCACTCGCCCGTGAGAGCTTCTGGGCACCCTTGCGGACCATCCGCCAGTCCTGATTGTGGATCTCCTTGCAAGCGGCGACGAACTGCTCCAGCCGGCCCTCGGCTTCGAGTTCGATCTCAAGCTCGGCGATGTCGAAGTCCTCGGCGTAGTCGAGTTCCCGGAGCAGGACGGTGTACATCAACTCGGCGATCCGCTCCGTCACCTTCCGGGTGTCCCGCTCCTTCGCCACCTCGAACAGAATGACCTCGGTGGGGATGCGGGCGTTGATGCTGTCGAGCAGGTCGCCGACCCGGCGGTCGCCGATCTGCGTCTTGAACAGTTCGGCGAACGGCCGGCCGGCCAGCGGCCGGTTCTGGAGGGCGTACCCGAGGTACTTGGCGAACGAACTCTTCCCCGACCCGAAGAACCCGGACACCCAGACCCCGACCCCCTCGTGCGGGTCGGACGGGGCCTCGGCGACGGCCCGGAGCAGTTGGTGGTACTGGTCCCGGATGCTGTCGGTGGCGACGTACTCGGTGATCTCGGCGAGGACGGACTGCTCGTCCGCCTGATCGACCTGAATGATCTCCTCGATCTTCCGGCCGAGGTCTCGGTGCAGCAGGTCGGCGATGGCTTGCATGGCGGTCCTCGGCCTCACCCGTAGATCTTGACCCGGTAGTTGCCCAGCGCCTCCCGGCCGGTCAGGTCCATGAACCGCAGGCCGGTCGTCCCCTCGATGGAGCCGGGGTAGCACAGGATGGTCGTCACCCGTGACCGGCCCTGCATCTGGTCGAGCAGCTTCGACATGTGGTAGACGCCGGGGGCCATCGCCGCCACACGGGTCAGGAACACCACGCTCCGGGCCGGGTCGAGCGGCTTGAGTCGGTCCTCCAGCATCCTCGCCAGCGGGCACCAGTCCTTGTCGGACAGGTAGGTCGCCACCTGATCTTGGGCCTCAAGATACCCCCGGCCCCGCTCCAGTGCGACCACCTCGTCGAGCCCCTCGGTCTCTTGGACCGCCCGCCACAGGAACTCGGACATCGGGAGCAGGTGGACCTCCCTGCCCACGGCTTCGAGCCGGGTGGCGAGCAGCCGCACCTCCCGCCGCAACTCCCACTCCCGGTCCGGCTCGTACCGGAGGACGGCGAACGGCAGGTCGTGGTAGACGCTGATCCGGGGCGGCACCGCCTTCAGGTCGGCTTCGAGGAGTTCAATCCGGTCTTTGAGCGACGACATCGGCGTACTCCTCCGGCCGGTCGGTCGGGAACGTCAGCCGGGTCACGGTGCCGGCCGCATGGTACTCCAGCAGGCCGTGCTGGTGGGCGTCGAACAGCAGCCGCTCCACCCCCTCGGTGGGGAGGAAGAACAGCCCCCAGTCGGGCAGTTCGACCAGCTTGGCCCCGGACGGCTGGTGCTGCTTGAGGTAGAAGGCAACGTAGGCGAACGCCCCCACCGGCAGGTAGGCCGGGGCGATCTTCTTGTTCACCGCCCCTTTCAGTACCCCGAAGTCCCGCAGGGCCGACAGCACGCCCTGCGCCACCCGGAGGGCCGTGTCCTCGGACCACGGGCGGGTCGTCTTCCCGGCCCCGACCCACTTCATCAGCGTCCGGTGGACGCCGCCCGGATCGACATCGACCAGCCCTCGGGCCTGCTGGGGGCCGAGGATCTGGGTCACGACATCGAACAAGAGCCGGTCGGCTCGGGCGGCGTGGAAGTATAGGATGGGGTCGAGGGCGGCGGCGGGGAGGCGGCGCTCGACGAGCCGGACCAGCGCCCCCGTCACCGCCCCCTCGGCCAGATACCGCTGGCGGAAGATGGCGAGGATGTCCTCGACCCGAGACCGGGACGCCTTCCCGAACACGTTCTCCAGCCGCAGCCGCCCGAGGTTCTCGTCGGCCGACTGCGCCACGTCCCAGTGGGCCAGCAGGGTCTTGGTGTCGGCGAGCAGCGCCCCGGCCTTGATGATCTTCGACGAGTAGGGTGCGTCCGGCCGGACCCGTGCCTCCGTGGCCGTCTTCGTGCGGGGTGGCATGGTGCGGTCCTCGGCGGCTGCGGCGTCCGTGCCCACGGTCCCCGAGACCGGTGATCCAGTGGCGCACACCTCGGTTGCGACATTGACAAAATACGCCAACAACCTACGATTCCGCCGGGCTCGCCGCAAGGTCCGTGGGGTGTCAGTGATGAGGTTCTCCGAGCGGCTGCGGGAACTGCGACTCGCCAAGAACCTGACCCAGCGGGCGCTCGCCGCCGAGGTCGGGGTGAACTTCACGTACCTGTCGAAGATCGAGAACGAGAAGCTCGACTTCGCCGACTACCCGAGCGAGGAGATGATCTGCAAGCTGGCGAAAGCCCTCGACGCCGACGAGGACGAACTGCTTCTGCTGGCCGAGAAGATTCCCCGGCACATCCGGCGGCGGGTGCTCCAGCGGCCCGACGCCTTCCGCACGCTCGCTACTCTCGACGACAAGACCCTCGACGGCCTTCTTGTCCAACTCGGCGAGACCCCGGCCCCACGGGGCCGGGTAAAGCTGAAGGCCCGATGACGTACTTCCTCGTCCCCGCCCAGCCCTGAGAACCGGGGGTTCGACGGTCCTGCGAGACCGCCGCCGAGTAGGAGGCTCGATGACGACCATCCATCACATCAACTGCGGGTTCCTCCAGAAGCCGCCGAACCCCAAGGTGGTCTGCCACTGCCTGCTCCTCGAAGACAAGAACGGCCTCACCCTCGTTGATACCGGCATCGGCCTGCTCGACGTGCAGCGACCCGTGGAGCGGCTGGGCCGGCAACTCATCGACATGGCCGGGTTCCAGTTCAACGAGGCCGACACCGCCGTCCGACAGGTCGAGCGGCTGGGCTTCCGCCCCGGCGACGTGAAACACATCGTCCTGACCCACGGCGACCCCGACCACACGGGCGGGCTGGCCGACTTCCCGCACACCGAGGTGCATGTCTCGGGGGAGGAGCACGCCAGCGTTGCGGCGGGCCGATGGCGCTACGTGCCGGTCCAGTTCGCCCACGGGCCGAGGTGGAAGCTCTACCCGAAGTCGGTTCGCTCGTGGTTCGGGCTGGAGGCCCGGCCCGTCGCCCTCGGGTTCGAGTCCGAGGTGCTGCTCGTCCCGCTCTTCGGCCACACGCTCGGCCACTGCGGGGTGGCGGTCCGGCAGGGCGACCGCTGGCTGCTGCACGCCGGCGATGCGTACTACCTGCGGGTCGAACTGGCGACCGACGACCACCCGGTTTCGGCGCTGGCCGCACAGCGGGCGGATGATGACGCCCAGCGGCGGGCCAGTCTGGAACAGGTCAGGCGGCTCCACCGGGACCACGGAGACGAGATCGACCTGTTCGGCTACCACGACCCGGAGGAGTTCCCGCAGGCGGGAGGACGATGAAGGCAACGGAAGCCAGAAAGAAGCTGAACGGCCTCGCCTCGCCCGAGGTGGCGGCGGCGTCCGCCCGCTTCTTCAAGACCGGGCCGGGTCAGTACGGCGAGGGCGACACCTTCATCGGCGTGCGTGTCCCGGCCCTGCGCAAGCTGGCCCGTGAGTGCCGAGACCTGCCGCTGACGGAGATCGAGGCCCTCCTGCACTCCCCGGTCCACGAGGAGCGCCTGCTCGCCTTGCTGGTCCTCGTGCTGGGCGTCGGCAAGTGCGAGGACACCCACCGGAAGGCCGTCTACGACTTCTACCTGAGCAACACCGGGCACGTGAACAACTGGGATCTGGTGGATAGTTCGGCCCCGGCCATCGTCGGCGGGTATCTCAAGGACAAGTCCCGCAAGCCCTTGGTCGGGCTGGCGAAGTCGGCCAGCCTTTGGGACCGGCGGATTGCGATTGTCGCCACGCAGCACTTCATCCGCCTCGGCGAGTTCGACGACACGCTGGCCATCAGCCGCCTGCTGCTCGCCGACAGGGAGGATCTCATCCACAAGGCCACCGGCTGGATGTTGCGGGAGGTCGGGGACCGGGACGAGGCGGCACTGGAGGCGTTTCTGGACGAACACGGGCCGATCATGCCCCGGACGATGCTGCGGTACGCCATCGAGCACTTCCCGCCCGAAAGGCGGCTGGGCTACCTCGGGGCTGGGCGTCCGGGACAGAACAAGCGTGGGGTGCAGTAGATGGCCTACGATGAAGACATCGCCGAACGCATCCGCCACAGCCTCGCCCGCCGCAAGAACGTCGAGGAGAAGAAGATGTTCGGCGGGATCGGCTTCCTGCTCAACGGCAACATGCTCGTGGGCGTCTGGAAGGACTCCCTCATCGCCCGTGTCGGCCCGGACGGGTACGAGGACGCCCTGCTCGAACCACACGTCAAGGAGTTCGACATCACCGGCAGGCCGATGAAGGGCTGGGTGCTGGTCGGGCAGGAGGGCGTGGAGGAGGACGAACAGTTGAGCGAGTGGATTCAGCGTGCTCTGGAGTTCGTCGGGACGCTGCCTGCGAAGTGACGGGTGGGAGCACGGCTGGCTTCCAGAAGATCACCCCGGACCTGAAAGGGGCCGACCTCCGGCGGGCGGTCGAGTTCGACACGAACCGGAGGGCTCCGTGGGGTTCTACACGCAGGTCGTCTTCCCACGCCTCTGCGACCTCCTCCTGAACAGGCCGCTCGTGGCTCGCCACCGCCGAGAGCTTCTCGCACACGCCTCCGGGGACGTTCTGGAGATCGGCTTCGGCACTGGCTTGAACCTGCCCCACTACCCGGAGGGCGTGCGCAAGCTCACGACCGTCGATCCGAACGCCGGGATGGACTCGCTGGCCCGCAGGCGGATCAAGAAATCGAAGGTCGAGGTGGACCAGCGGGTGCTGAGCGGCGAGCGACTCCCGTTCGACACCGGCACGTTCGATTGCGTCGTCAGCACCTTTGCGCTGTGCAGCATCGCCAAGGTCGGTGAAGCGCTGGCCGAGGTGTACCGTGTGCTCAGGCCGGGGGGCCGGTTCCTGTTTCTGGAGCACGGCCTCAGCCCGGAGCCGACCGTCCAAAAGTGGCAGCGTCGGCTGAACCGACTTGAGATGTGGCTGGCCGATGGCTGTCGGCTGGACCGGGACATCCGGGGCCTCGTGACCGCCCAGCCGTTTTCGTTGGAACGGATGGATCAGTTCTACATGGGCGGCTTCCCCAAAACGCACGGCTTCATGACTCGTGGGATCGCCACGAAGTAAGCGACCAGACGACCGGGCGATGATCGACGGTCAGAGCCCGGAGGCGACCGAGAAGGGACACGAATGAAGCCGATCACCTTCTCCTGTACCGACACGCTGTCCCTTACCCCCGAGGACATCGCCCGGCAGATCCTCGACCTCGCCAACTGGACCGACTTCACCGGCTACGGCCCCTTACCGGGCATCAAGGCCGCTGAGTTCGAGGTCCGCACGCCCGCAGTCGTCGGCACCCGGATCAGGGTCACGAACACGGACGGGTCGAGCCACGTCGAGGAGGTCGTCGAGTGGGAGCCCGACCGCCGCCTGCGGCTCGACATGACGGACTTCTCGCCGCCCTTGTCCCGCTTGGCGACCGGCTTCGTCGAGACGTGGGAGTTTGAACGCCTCGGCGACGGCACCCGAGTCATTCGCTCGTTCGAGATGCACGCCAAGTCCGTCCTCGCCCGGCCCGTCCTCTGGCTGGTCTCGTTCCTGCTCAAGCGGGCCGTCGCCCGGCACCTTCGACAGATGCGGGGGAAGGAAGGTGCCATCGAAGGTTCAACCGCCGGAAGCGGCTGACCCGGAGGGCCGGTACTGCACCAGATCCCACTTGTTGCCGTACAGGTCGAGGAAGACGGCGACGGTGCCGTACTCCTCCTCCCTTGGCTCCTCCGTGAAGCGCACGCCACCGGCCTTCATGTCGTGGTAGTCCCGCCAGAAGTCGTCCGTCTGGAGGAACAGGAACACACGGCCCCCGGTCTGGTCGCCGACCCGTGTGGCCTGCTCCGGGTTGGCTGCTTTCGCCAGCAGGATCGCCGTGCCGCCACCGGGCGGGCGGACGATCACCCAACGCTTGCCGGGGGAAAGGGCGGTGTCGTCCACCACGGCGAACCGCAGGCGGTGGGTGAAGAAGAGGATCGCCTCGTCGTAGTCGTGGACGACGAGGGCGACGGCCGAGATCGACTGAACCACGCTGGTATCCTCCGGCCCTGCTGCGGCGGGGAGTGCCGTCCACTTCATTCTGCGACGAGCAGTTCGACCGCCTCCTTCACCCACCCGCTGTGCCAGTCGTGCTTCCGGGCGGGGCCGTCCCGGTACTCGTGGGCGACCTTCAGCTTGTCCATCAGGGCGTGGGCCTTCTGGTGCTCGGCCCGGAAGTTCCCGTACCCGAGCAGGATCAACCGCTTCCCCTTCTGGAGCTTGTCCGCCTTGCCCTCCAGCAACTTGCCCACCCGGTAGCCCTCGAAGTTGGCGTCCGTGCCGAAGATGTCGCCGCTGCCGTACTTGCCGGGCTTGTCCATCATCAGCGGGGCGTCCCAAGCGGCGGCTTTGCCGAACCGGTCCGGGTGGCGCAGCAGCAGCGACCACGCCCCCCAACCCGACTTGCTGAACCCGAGCAGCAGCCGCCCGTTGGCCTCGGCCTGCACGGGGTAGGTCTTGTCGATGAACGGGACCACCACCTTGAGGAAGTAGCCATCTTGGCGGACCTCGGGGTCGGTCGGGTGGTCGGCGTACCACGGCAGGTGGGAGAACGTCGGGGCCACGAACACCGCCCCGAGCGTGTTGTGCAGGTCGAGCTTCTTGACCTCCTTCAGCCCGTCACCGTACCGGCTTTCGGTCCCGGCCTCGACCGGCAGCACGTAGACCACCGGGTACTGCTTCCCTTTCTCCAGTTTCTCGGGACGCAGTACCCGGATCTGGGTGGTCTTCGCTTGAAACGGCGACCGGACCTCGTGGACGAGGAATCCGTTGTCGTCGTTCTTGGCCTCGGAGATCGTCACGGTCTCATCGGCTCGCACGGTCTGGACGGCGAGTAGGGCCACGGTCAGGCCGATGCCGGTCGCTCTGTTCACGGGTCGTCCTCCTCGGGCACGGCCACGAACCCCTCACCGGCCCGCACGATGATCGGCTCGGGCAGGTCCACCCAGCCGCCGTCGCCGACCGTCGCCGTGGCGATCAGGCCCAGCCGCTCGTTGGTTGCGGGGTCGAGCTTGAAGACCGAGACTCGCCGCCCAGCTTCGACGCCTTCGAGGTGGAAGCGGGAGATGATCCGGTCGTCGGCGAAGCGGAAGGTGAAGTGCGGGTCACGGTGGAGCGGGATCATCCCTTACCTTCCTCGTCGTCTAAGCCACACCGGGCGCTCACCCCCGTCAGCACGAGGACGGCCTCCTCGCACTCCGGGTAGCGGTCGGTGGCGGGCGACACCTGCACCCGCTCGACGACGAACCCGCACTTCTGAAGTACCCGGAGCGATGCGCCGTTGCTGGTCGCCACGTGAGCGTACAGCGGGCGGGTGGGGACTTCGAGCAGCAACAGTTCCAAGGCTCGGGAGGCGATCCCCTTGCCCCAGTGCTCCCGGCTGACCCAGTACCCGACGTTGGCCTGCCCGTCTCGCTGGAAGCAGGAGACATTTCCGACCATCTTCTCGCCCAACAGGATTGCCTTTGCCGTCACGCTCGGGTCTCGCAGGACATGAGCCCAGTGCGCCTCGAACGCCTCGGCGCTGCGGGGGATCGTCTCCGCCAAGCGGTTCGACTCCGGGTCGAGTTGCATCTCGTACATTTGGGGCAGGTCGTCCCGCTCGACGTTGCGGAGCCGAACGAGGCCGCTCGCAGTCGGGTCGTCTTTCTCCATCTTTTGGGCGACGAGGTAGACGTGAAGCTCGGGGTGCTGGTCGTATTCGAGGTGGCGGCAGGTGCAGCCCGCTTGGGCGAGGACTTGCAGGGTCTTGGGGATGCCGAGCGTGGCGTGGTACATCGGCGGTCCCATGCACGAGTCCTGCTTCTCCGAGGGCGCATTTGTGCCGCCTGTGGTGAAGACGAGTGCTCCTCCCGCCGCCAGCCCCCGGCACAGCTTCGTCAGGACCGCTTCCTGTTGGCCCAGCGGCACGTGCCACACGCTGTCCCATGCTACGATCAGGTCATACGACCGGGGCAAATCCCACCGGCATATGTCGGCGTGGAACAGCCGGGCCTCCGGGTGGCGGTCCCGTGCGAGGCCGATCATCGCCGTGGACAGGTCGATGCCGTCCGTGCGGAAGCCGTGCTTGCTCAACAACCCCAGCAATCGACCCGTGCCGCAGCCCACGTCCAGCGCAACGCCCTTGTGCTTGACGAAGGCGATGGCCCGCTCGACCTGCACGAACCCGTAGGTCGAGACATCGAGCCATTGACCGGCGATCTGGTCGTAGCTGGCGGCGACTTGTTCGGGGGTCATGCTCACGGCCGGCCCGCCCCCAGCGCCGCACGCTTCTCGGCAATGAAGGGCAGGTGGTGCCGCAGGTGCCGCACCGCCTGCAACACCAGTTGCCGGAGGGTGACGAGGCCGGACTGGCTGTGGACGGCGGTGCGGGTCCACGCCTCGGGCGGCTGCGCCCGCAGGATGCGGGCGGCGTGCTGCCGCAGGGCCGTGAACAGGGCCAGTTGCTCGTCGAGGTCGAACCCCTGATAGTCCAGCCGCTCGATGTACAGCTTCTCGTCCGCACTCATCAGGAGCGGGCGGTCCATCGCAACCGTCCGCACGATCCGGTCGGTGAAGAAGACCTCGGTGTCGGCGAGATGGCCGACGCACTCCACCGTGCTCCACCTGCCGGGGACGGGCCGGGCGAGCACCTGCTCCCTCGTCATCCCCGCCACAGCGGATCGCAGGTCGGCGATCCCCTGCTCGTAGGCGGCGATCAACTCGGCAGCGCCGAGCGTCCCGTCATCCCCTTGCATCATCGCCATGTACTCGGACTGCTGCATCACCGGCCGTCCTTCGGGAGTTCGTACTCGTAGTGGAGGAACGCCGTGTCCCGCCGCCAGCCGTCCCGCTCGTAGAGGGCGTGCGCCTTGGCGTTCGTGACCGCCGTGGACAGGGCAAGCCGGGCAGCGCCCGTCCGCAAGGCGTGGTCACGGGCGGCACCCAGCAGCCGAGCCCCGACGCCCCGGCCCCGTGAGTCCTCGGCCACGAACAGGTCGTTCAAGATCCAGATCGGCCTCATCGACACGGACGAGAAGGAGGGGTAAAGCTGCGTGAAGCCCAGCGCCCGCCCGCCCTCGACCACGGCGAGGATCACCGACTCACCCCGGCCCAGCCGCTCGGCCAAGAACCGGCGTGCCCCGTCCGGGTCAGATGGCTGGCCGTAGAACTGCCGGTAGGCATCGAAC
This sequence comes from Fimbriiglobus sp., assembly GCA_035699305.1. Taxonomy (GTDB): domain Bacteria; phylum Planctomycetota; class Planctomycetia; order Gemmatales; family Gemmataceae; genus DASSAT01. Next base: position 17,819 of record DASSAT010000395.1, read on the forward strand.
AGCGGGGCGACGAGATCGGCCTGTTCCCCGGTGAGCCGAAGCGTGACAAGGTGATGGCCTGCCGCCTCCTCGGGCGACCCGTCCAGCCGCTTGCGGAAGTGGACGAGGCGTCCCGACTCCTCGAAGCCGAGCGCCTTGTGTGCCTCGTGACTGACGGCATTCTCAAGGAGGGCGTCGGACGCCACCTCCCTGCACCCGTGAGCCGCCGCCCACTCCTCTGCCGCCTTCACCAGCTTCCGGCCGACCCCCCGCCTCCTCATGTCCGGGTCCACGAACCACCCTTCCACGTAGCCCACGGGCCGGGTCGTGCAGTCCTCGGCGAACGGGCGGATCGACGCCTCGACGAACCCGCACAGGCCACCGGCCGGTCGCTCGGCGACAAGCACCTTCCACGGCAGCAACGACTCCGACGAGCGGAACGTGCCGGTAGCGAAGAACGCATCCACGTCGTCGCCGTGCCCGGCCCCGCCGTCGTCCGGCCAGAGGGCGGTCCGCATCCGCACCCACTCGGCCCGGTCCGGCCGGTAGACGGGGCGGACCTGCACCCCGGCCCCGAACGGCGGGGGGTAGCGGACCCACCCGATCACTCCGCCCAGCGACCCCGGCACCAACTCCAGCGCCATCCACGCCTCGCCCCCGTGGAACGGGTTTGAGAGTGTCTCGGCCAGTTTTGGAGAGAAGCCGAACCGGGGGTAGAAGTCCGGGTGGCCCAGAACAACGACGATGCAGCGCCCTTGGTCCCGGCACGCCTCCAGCCCCTTCTCGACCAGTGCCGAGCCGATGCCCCGCCGCTGGAACTCGGGCAGGACCGCCATCGGGGCCAGCGACAGGGCCGGGACGGTGCCACCGTGCGTTAGGATCGGCACCTCGCTGAACAGGATGTGGCCGACGACCCGGCCAGCGACCTCGGCGACGAGCGACACCCGGACGTAGCCGCCGGTGCGCAGGGCCTCGACGATCCCGGCCTCATCGTCCTGCCCGAAGGCGAGCCGATTGACCTGCCGGACGGCCTCGTGGTCGGCGGGGGTTTCGTGGCGGATCGTCGGCGTCATGGGTTCGTCCACCCGGCACCTCCCCGTGCCGGCACCTCAACGAGTCGATCCGGCCTGACGGGTCGTCAGCTTGACGACTCCCGAGCGGCCAAGGTTCGCTTGCGTTCGGCCGTGAACTTCCACCACGGCGTCTTCGGTCCGCCCTCCATGTACCGGACGGCGGCGATGAACGTGTCGATCACGCACGGGTCGTGACGCTGGCCGGTGATCCGGCAGAGGTCGTCGTACAGGGCATACGGGTCACGACCCGGCAGGTCGCCCGGCGACGTGACCCCCAGCCGCCGAAGATCCTCGGCGATGGAAGGGCCGGCGTTCGGGATGTCTTCGAGCCGGGCGACACCGGCTCGGGCCTTCTTGCGGGTCGAGCCCTTCATGTCTTGTAGCCCTCCTGTGCGGTCATCGGCGTGGGGGCCGGTGTCCGTCACTACCTCATCCCCTTGATCTCGGCGATCCGCCCAAGCAGGTAGCCCACCTCGTCGCCGTCCAGCCCGGCCACCTCGGCGATCCCGTGGACATTGCGGATCAGGTCGGCTTCTGCGCCCAGAAACGTCTTGAACGTGACCTTCCCCTCGACCCGAGCGAGCAGGCAGCGGTCGGGGGTGATCCGCATCTCCTCGATCCGGGGCGTGCCCCAGTCCTCGCCCAGCAAGCTGCCGAGGATGGCCGTGAACATGCCGCCCGTCTCCACCTCACGGAGCTACCGGGCGCAGTCCCGCCGGATGTCATCGGGCTCCCGCACCGCCCCGTCGGCCATGTCCAAACCCCCGCCGCCCACGCCTCGTTGTCCGGGAGATTCTACCACCACGGCATTCCGAACACCGCCCCATCCGCACTGACGGACACCGGCACCGGTGGTGTGACCCAAACAGCGACCGGAGGGACGCCGATGTCCACCCAGACCGAGATCCGCCGCCGGATCAACGACGAGATCGTCGCCGCACTGAGCGACCCCACGAAACTCCCGCCGTGGCGGAAGCCGTGGACGTGCTTCGACGCCAACATCGGCCACCCCTGCAACGCCCTGACCAGAAAGCCGTACCGGGGGATCAACACCCTCATCCTCGGGCTGAGCGCCCAGCGGCGGGGCTTCCAGTCCCGGCACTGGCTGACCTTCCGGCAGGCGAAGGAGATGGGCGTCAGCGTCCGTGGCGGCGAGAAGAGTACGCACATCGTCTTCTTCAAGCCGATCCGGGCCGAGCGAACCACCGAAGACGGCGAGGAGAAGCAAGACACGTTCTTGCTGATGAGAAGCTACTGCATATTCAACGTGGAGCAGACGACCGGCCTCGACCACCTCCGGGTCGGCAACGCCCCGCTCACTGCTGTTCAGATCGAGCAGCGGCACGAGCAGGCCGAAGCCGTGATCGCAGCGACCGGGGCCGACATCCGGCACGGCGGCGACCGGGCCTTCTACAGTTCCACCGGCGACTACATCCAGCTTCCGCACCACCGCCAGTTCGAGCGGATCGAAGCGTACTACCAGACGGCGGGTCACGAGCTTTGCCACTGGGCCGAGCACCCGATCCGCCTGAACTGGGACCGCTCCAAGCCCGAGAACAGCTACGCAATGGGCGAACTCATCGCCGAACTGGGTGGCTGTTACCTGATGGGGGAACTCGGCCTGCCGACCGGCGAAGACCTCAGCAACCACGCCGCCTACCTCAAACACTGGCTCGCCGGGATGCACAACGACACGAGGTTCCTGTTCCGTGCGGCAGCGCAGGCGAGCAAGTCCGTGGACTACCTGCTCAGCTTCAGCCGGGCGCAGGATGCCGCCACCGAAGATGACGAAGCTCTGGTCGCCTGACCATTTCTCGCCGGGGTGGTGAAGCGAACTACCCCGGCTTTGCCTCAATGGCGGACACCGGCATCGGCGTCGTCCTGATCGGGACGGCCGGGCGGGACGCCCGAGACGACCGAAACGGCACCCACAGCTTCCACGACCTGAACGCAGACACGGGCCGCTCCCCCGAACTGGCCAGCGGGCGGCGGGCACCGGCTGCACGACGGGAAGTGAGAGGTGTCCGAGCGGTCCTCGACGGCGACCCCGCCCGGCGTCGTTTTCTGACGGACACCGGCATTCACGCCACACCTACCACAACATCGAGGGCCGGCACATGCCGACGACACTGGGCGAACTGGAAGAAGCGGCGAAGCAGGCGGCGGGGAACTGGCGGCGGTTCGAGTCGTTCGTCTGGTGGCGGGCACGTGACATCGAGGACGCTGACGGGCACGCCATCATCTACACGCACCACAGGGACAGCGGGCTGCTGGACGTGTCGAACGCCGCCGCCATCGCCAAGGCACTCGAACCCTTTACCGAAGGCGACGACCCCGACGTGACGTTCGAGAGCCACAACCACTGGGCGGTCGGGCACATCGACGGGTTCTCCGTCCGGGTGTTCCGCAGCGGCAAGATCACCGAGGCGTTCAAGGTCTACCACGCCCTCGCCGAACGGATAGCGGACTACCCGGTCCTCGACGGGAGCGACTACTCCGAGCGGGAGTACGAAGCCACGCTGGAGAACATCGGCCTCGCCGCTTGGCGGTTGAAGCGGGACTTCGCCCTGCCGGACGGCTGGGAGTCCGCCGTCTTCGACTGGCTGTGGCAGCACCGGGACCACGCCCTCGAAAACGTGGACGACCAAGGCGGATCGCCCGAAGAGTGCGACCTCGAAGCGGCTCTCGCCGCTCTGGGCTACCCACGGGTGGTATGACGCCCGGTGCAATTTTTGGAACGGCGGTTGAGCGGCCCCGCCCGCCGCCGTCGCTCAGTCTGGCGGACACCGGCGGGGACGCCGGCTGGACACGACCTCGACGACCGGAGGGCCGCATGGCCGAGCAGCGACCGTCCAACGAGATCAACGACGTGGCCCCCACGTCGCTCAAGCACATGATCGGGCAGAAGGGCGTCATGGCGCAGGTCGCCGTCGCCCTCGACGCCGCCTTCGCCGACAACAAGAAGTTCGATTCGTCGCTCTTGGTCGGCCCGCCCGGCTGCGGGAAGAGTCAGACCGCCCGGATCATCGCCGCCGAGATGGCCACCGACCTGCACGAAGTCCTCGGCCAGAGCGTCGGGAACAGTGCCGACCTGAACGCCCTGTTGCTCTCGGCCAAGGACAAGGACGTGGTTCACATCGACGAGGCGCACGAGTTGGACAAGGAGTTCCAGACGGCGTTGTATCTGGCTATGGACCAGCGGCGGGTCGTCCTGCAAGCCCGGTCGAAGTCGGGGCCGCAGTCGATCCCGCTGGCCGACTTCAGCCTGCTGCTCTCGACGACGGACGAATACTGCCTGCTCCAGCCGCTCCGGGACCGGATGCGCCTGCTCCTCCGGTTCGAGTTCTACGCCGTCGAAGAACTGACGACGCTGCTCCACCAGCGGGCGAATGCGATCAGGTGGCCGATCCATGAGGGACTGCTTCCCCAGATCGCCCGGCGGTCTCGGGGCACACCCCGGCTGGCGCTGCGGCTCCTCCAGTCCTGCCGCCGGGTGTGCCGCTCCGTGGGCGAGACCACGATCACCGGCGGACACCTGCGCCGGGCGTGTGAACTGGAGGGCATCGACGAGATCGGATTGGGGCCGGCCGAGCAGCAGTACCTCCGGGCACTCGCCGAAGGGGCCTCCCGGCTGAACGTGGTCGCCTCCCTACTCGGGCTCCCGGCGAGGACCGTGAGTCAGGTCGTCGAGCCCTTCCTGCTGCGGGTCGGGCTGATCGTGAAAGACGACCAAGGACGGCGGGAACTGACCGCCAAGGGGCGGGGGCACCTGTCGCAATCCGGGCAACTTCGTGACCAGTTGGGGGAGCATTCGTGACGCCATCGAGCAACATTCCGGGGTCGGGCAAGGCGGCGATCAGCATCAAGGAGATGGCCGCTCTGGTGTCCCTCTCCCGCCAGCGGTTCATGCAGTTGGTAAAGGCCGGGGTGATGCCCGCCCCGCTCCGGGACGAGGAGACCGGCCGGCCTTACTACACGGAGGAGCTTCAGATCACCTGCCTCGAAGTCCGCCGCCGCAACGTCGGGATCAACGGGAAGGTGGTCATGTTCTACGCCCGCCGCACGCCGGCCCAACCGCCGACCACACGGAAGTCGGTGGGGCCGGCAAAGCCGAAGGCCAAGACCGACGACCGGTACGCCGACATCGTGGCCGGGCTGCACGGGCTGGGCCTGACCTCGGCGACGGCCGGTCAGGTGGCCGACGCCGTGGCGACCCTGTACCCGGCGGGGGCGGGCGGGACGGACACCGGCGAGGTGATCCGGCGGGTGTTCCTGCACCTGCGGGGCAAGAACACGACCGGAAATGTGGGCGGTAAAGAGTGATTTACCAACCCGCCGGCGACAACTTCGTGCAACATTCCCTGCCACTTCGGGGACATAACCGATGAAGAACTGGGCGGAAAAGGTGTTCGACGGCATCCCGGCCGGCCCGGAGGAGGCCGACCTCGTGCGGGCCTACCTGACGGCCACCGACCTCGCCGCCGGCTCCCGCCGGGGGTTCGCCTTCGACCTGCGAAAGCTAGCGGCGTGGTTCGTCGAGGCCAACAAGGAGCCGTTCCGGGTGGCCCGAGTCACGACGAGGGACGTGACCGACTTCCGAGACTACCTCCGGCGGGAGAAGGGCCTCGCCGTGGCGACGGTGAACCGAGCGCTGGTCATGGTCCGGCGGTACTTCGGCTGGCTCGCCGAGCACGGCCACGTGCTCGGCGAGCCAGCCGAAGGGGGTCAAGGAACTGAAGCGGGTGCAACCGGCCCCGAAGGGGATGGAGCGGAGTCAGGTGCGGAAGCTCCTCCGTGAACTGGAACTGCGGCAGGACATCCGGGCCAGCGCCGTCTTCCACCTGATGCTCTACACCGGGGCTCGGGTCGGGGACGTGGTGGGCCTCGAACTGGACGACCTGCTCCTCGGCGACCGCAGCGGGTCGGCGGTCTTCCGCCACGGGAAGGGGAACAAGGAGCGGAGCGTCCCGCTTCCGCTGCCGGCCCGGCGGGCGCTCCGGGCGTACCTCGACACCCGGCCGCCGGTCGAGTCGAGGAGGGTGTTCGTCGGGGAGCGGGGGCCGCTGACGGACCGGGGCGTCCGTGCGCTGTGCGGCAAGTATTCTGCGGTCTGCGGCTTTCACATTCACCCGCACCTGTGCCGCCACACGATGGCCCACCAGTACCTCGAAGACAACCGGAACGATCTGGTCGGGCTGGCCCAGCTACTCGGGCACGAGAACCTCTCGACCACCTCCCGGTACGCCCAGCGGACCCAAGAGCAGTTGGGGGATGCGGCCGAGAAGCTCAACTACTGACGGACACCGGCGACGAGAACGCCGGGGCCGACGACCAACTTCGCTTCGGCGACGTTGATCGGAGCGGCGGGGCACACGGTCCCGCACACCCCCGGCGTCTCACCAGTGGGGTCGCCGATGACAACGTGGTGCGAGCGGCGGGGGCAGGTCGAGGTCGGGGTGATCGAGCACGAGGGCCACTGCTTCGCCGCCCTCGGGGCAAGCGTCGTGGGCCGACACGTCACGGGCTACACCGGCCTCACGACCGGCGAAATCTTCCTGACGACGTGGTGCGGACGAACCATGCTGGCCTGCCGGTCAGAGGTGGTCGAGGAGTACCCGGACGGCTCGCTGGCGATCCTGTTCCGGCTGACGAAGGGCCGGTTCATCGCCGGATACGCCCTCGGCGAGACGGGGATGCTCTTCCGGGGCGAGCTTCTCACCGGCTGCACCGACGACGAGGCCCGCCGGACCGCCCGGCGGGTCGCCGACCACCTCGCCGAACTGGACGCCGCAGACCAAGCGAACTTCGACACGGACCAGACAGAGGACGAGCCGATGCTGGACATCGAGTACCGGTGCCCCGAGTGCGGCCACGAGTGGCAGGAGCAGTGGACGAGCGCCTGCGACTCCGAGTGCCCGAACTGCGGCACCGAGGACATCACGGCTCTGTCGTGGGACGAGCGGTCTGACGAAGAGGGCTGACTCACGGACACCGGCACCCGCCTCAGACGGGCTCGTCACAGTCCGGGCACACCGTCCGACCCGGCCTCGGGTCGCAGTCCGTCAGGTTCCCCCGCCGGTCGAAGTGGAACCGGCAGCACCCGTCGAGCACGTCTTTGAGCATCGCTCGCCCCCGCTGGATGCGGGACTTCGCCCCCGACAGCGACAGCCCGAGCCGGTCGGCCACCTGCTGCTGGGTGTGGCCCTCGATCTCCGACAGCCGCACCGCCTCGGCGTACCCCTCGGGCAACTGCCGGACCAGTTCGCCCAGCCACTCCCCGGCCCGGCAGAGCAGTTCGCCCGTGCGGCCCTCGGCCGAGGGCGGGTCGTCCACCAGTGGGGCCTCGGCCCCCGGCCCCCGGCGGTGGTGGTCGTGGACCACGTTCCGGGCGATCCGGTACACCCACGCCGCCAGCCGGTCCCCGTCGCCGAGGCCGGCGACGCTGCGGTGAATCCGCACGAACGTCTCTTGGAGCAGGTCGTCGGCGGTGTGGTCGTCGGCGACCCGGCGGCGGATGAACCGCCGCAGGTCCGCACTCAGTTGCCCCCACACCGCCTCGGTCGATGGCTGACCCGACATCAGACTGCCTCGTCGGTTGGCTTACACGGAGCAGGCACAGGCGGACGACTGGCCGCTGGCTTCCACCGCCCCCTCCGAACCGGGCGGTGCGGCGCAGCAAGCGGCCTTGTTCTCGCAGCAGTCGGGCCGGTCGGCGCAGCACTCACTCCGGGTCGAGTGGTGCCGGGCGGCGTTGTTGTCGAGGACGACGTACACCTCCCACTTGTTGCCGTCCGGGTCGGTCGCCCACACCTTGTTCTGGACGGCGTAGCAGCAGGTCACGTTCTCCTCGGCGGCGGTGGCCAGCCCGGCGTCCCTCAGCCGGGCGGCGACGGCCCCGACCGCCGCCGTCGATTTTACCTGAATGCCGAAGTGGGCGACCGGGTTGTTCGGGCCGGTGTCGCCGCCGACCTCGTTGAGCGCCAAGTTCACGGGGGGCTCGGCCACCTCGAACTTGGCGTAGCGGGGCCGGGTCTTGGTCGGCCCCTGCCCGAACAGGGTGCGGTAGAACCCCATCGACCGCTCCAGATCCTTCACCGCCAAGCCCATGTGGATTCGGCTGTCCGTCTCGAACTCGACGGCGGATTCGTTCGACATCGCTCATCTCCTGCGGTTCCGAGTGTCGTTCGGGCTGACCCCCAGCCCTGCCGGCCATACAGACGTAGGCGGTACGGAAAGGACGCAAAAAAGCCCGGCGGGGTGTGGCTGCTCGCCCGGATCGCCGAGTCCGGTCGGGGCCGGCGGACACCGGCGACGGCGGTGCAGCCGCCGTGGGCGGCGAGCTTCCACCACGAGGAGCCGCCATGCAGTTCAGCGTGATCTATTCCGTCGATACCCCGGACGAGATCGACATCGACGGCTACGCACCGCCGGAGGTCGCCGACCTTTGGGACCGGACCGAGGGCGACGGGCAGTACGAGTACGGCTACCTCGAAGGCCGCTAGGAGGAAGGCCACCACCGAAAGTGGGCGGCTCTACTGACCCGTGACCAGTTCGACCAGTTCGTCCGCCGGTGCGGTCTCGTCGCCGAAGACGTGCGGACGATGGGTTCGCTCGGTGCGCCGGGGTTCGGCTACGGCTGGGCTCCCGCCATCTCGTTCACCGGCGACGACCCGGACGCCATCCAGAACGCCTACGTCACCCCGCTCCCCGAGGTCGAGAAGGAGTACCTCGACGACCGGGACTGGGAGCGGGTCCGGGGTGCGGTCCTTGCCGTGTACGGCTGAGCCCTCACCATCGCCCGCACCGGCCCGGTGCGGGCTACCTCTGGCGGACACCGGCCGTGAGGGCGTGAAGCACAACCCCCAAGCCATCGGGAGAGTCGGACATGCCGGTGCAAGAGTTCAACCCGATGAGGTTCTGGTGTGCGCCGAATCAGGCGACCCCGGACTACATCGTCTACGACGACTTCCGCTCGTGGGTCGCCTACGGGCTGCTGGCCTGTTGGCTCAGCCACGATGCCGACGACCCGAACGCCGACTGCCACATGGCCCGGCCCGTCACCGGTGAGGACGTGCGGGAGCTTCGGGGCTACTTCCTCGATCTGGTCGAGACGGTCATCGTGGCGCTGTGGGAGGGCCAGTACGAGCCCGGCGACGGCAGCATCGACGGTGACTGGCAGTCCCTCGTCATCGGGAACGGCGACGAGAACCCCGGCGTGGAAGAGACCTTCCTGACGTGGTACGTCCGTCTGGACGACGACTGCATCATGTTCGATCTGCATTGCTCCGGGGCCGACAGCGTGGCCATCTGGCTGAGCTACGACGCCATCACCGACCGCAGGAACGTCCTCACGGTGCTCGCCGAGGCCCGCAAGACGGTCGCCGATGACGGCGAGCAGGGCGGGGTGTGGCCCGATCTGGTCAAGTTGGTCGAGGCGGCTCGGTCAGCGGACACCGGCAACGGCAGTGTTCGAGACCCACAGCCCGAGCCATGAGGGGAACGATGACCGACGCAAATCCAAAGTTTGTACTGGGGCAAGTTGTGGCAACGCCGGGCGGCTTGGCAGCGCTGGCCAGAGCGGGTCAGACCCCGGAGGAAATCCTCGACCGACACGTGCGGGGGGACTGGGGCGACCTCGGCCCGGATGACGCCGCCCTGAACGGCGAGGCCGTGGCGGACGGCTCCCGCATCTTCAGCGCCTACGTCCTCAAGACGGGCGAGAAGCTGTGGGTCATAACCGAGGCTCGGGATGACGAGGGCCACCGGTCCTCGACCTGCCTGCTCCTGCCCGACGAATACTGACCGGCCCGGCCCGGTCGGGCCACGAGCGACGACCCGACACTCGACGAGGGGCGGCTGCTTAGCCGCCCCTCTCGTTTTTCGCTCCCGCCGGGTGATGGAGCGGACACCGGCAAGGCCGCTGTGGTGACAACCAAATCCCTGAACCGGAGGACCGCATGAGCATCACCGTCCACGCCTTCGACCACCGGGAGTGGGTCAAGCGGGGGCTGGCCAGCTTCGGGCACTTCGCCGACCGGATCACCAAATGCAACGTGGGCAAGGAGGACGACGGCAGCAGCTACGGCGAGTGGTTCCACGCCCCCGACAAGCCGCTGTCGAACGGGGACCGGGTGATCTACCACGGCTCATGGGACTGCGACCACAGCCCCGGTGCCCCGGCCCATACCCACGCCCAGATCTTCGCCGGCAGCGACCCGGACGAACTCGCCGAGTTCACGGTGCGTGTGCGGGAGTGGGAGTCGCAGCCCGAGTTCGACGACCAGTTCGAGTCCGACGACTTCTCCTGACCATCTCTTCTCTCCCCGCCCCGCTGACGGACACCGGCAGTGGGGCGGGGCCATAATCGAAACACCGGAGGACGCCATGAGCGACCCGACCGAGCACGAACGCCGCAAGAGGCTCGCCGAGATCAACTGCCAGCCGAAGTCACGGGAGGAATTGGAAGTCGTGTACGGTCAAGTATGGACGACGGCGGACTTGGCGAGAGACTTCATCATCATCGGCTTCATGGCCCCGCTCATCGTCGTCCAGCGGAAGAGCGACGGGGTAAAGGGGTCGTTGGAGTTCCAGCACCAGCCCCGCTTCTATTTCAACTTCCAGCCCGACTGAGCCAACAACAAGCGGTCTCCGGCTGCGTGCAGGGCCGGGGATCGCCTATCCCCTTGAAGGAGGCACACGATGACCGACCACCCATGTTCGACGACGCTCACGGACGCACACCCCGATCACGAAGGGAGGCTCCCGATCCGGCTCGCCGTGTCCCCGAACGGCGTGTCGCTGTACGCCGAGGGCTACGGCGACATGGGTACGATGCCGGGCCACGGCACGCCCGTATTCGTCGAGTTGTACAGGGGCGAACTCCGGGTGATCGTCTGGGCGGACATCAGCCAAGAAGACCCGACGCACGTGATCTCGTTGGCTGGCGCACGGGAGGATCGACGCCAGCCGGACGGCGAACAGTGACCACCAACAGCGGAAGGGAGTCGAAGGATGGAGAAGGTCGTGATCGTGACCGTCGAGGGCGGCGTGGTCCAGCATGTCGAGTGCCCGGCCGGCGTGAAGGTCGTCGTCAAGGATTACGACGCCGAGGGCGTCGAGGCCGACCTGCTGTCGGCGGACGACCACGGCGGCGAGTACGTCGAGAGCGTCTGGGAGGGCGACCCGGCCGGATGACGGACACCGGCGATTTGGTCGTGGCGATGACCACGACCAACGACCGGAGAAAAGGATGCACACATCCGCCGATCACCGCCTGAACGGGCAACTCCTGCCGCAGACCACGAGGAGCAAGGCTAAGTCCAAGCCGACCAAGACGAAGCCCCGGTGGAACGCCGACCGGGTGCTGTACTGGAGCGCCACCGCCGCCCCGTGGGGTCTCGCCATTTTGCTCCTCATGGTCTCCATGCCTCACCTCGCCGGCGGGTTCCAAACCGTCTGCCACTGCGGGCCGCTGGCCGGGTGGCTACTGGCCGTCGCCATCGACACCGCCCAAGTGGTGGCGAAGCTGCAAACCACGCTGGCCAAGCGGTACACCACCACCCCGTCCGTCCGGTGGACCTCGACCGGGATCATCGCCGGAACCATCCTGATGTCGATGGCGCTGAACGTGATGGCCTTCCTCGCCGGGGCGAGGACAGTGACCGGGACTGTGCTGGCGTGGGTCGCCGGGGTGATGCTGCCGCTGCTGGTGCTCGCCCTGAGTTACACCGGCTCGGCCTTCGCTCTGGCGAAGGTCAGGAAGGAGGCGAAGGTCAAGGTGAAGGGCGGGCGGCCGAGGTGACACGGCGGGCGTCGGCGAGGTTGGTCTCGCCGACGCCCCGGTCTCGATCTCGCCGTATTCGAGCGGGCTCGGCGACCCGACCCAGATCCCGCCAGCAACGACCGTGTGACACTTCTCGAAACCCAGAAACCCTTCGTGGTTCCGCCTCGGGCGGGTTTCCCGGATGGCCTCCCCACACGGCTCCCGTGCCCACCTTTTTGTTTCTCGACATCTCCACGATCCCTCGGCTCAAGCTGAAGCCTCCGGCAGAACGGCTTCTCTTTTTCAGCACGCCGCCGAAAAAATCGCCGGGCTCCTTGCGCTCCACCGAGCTGGCGGCGAGTCCTCACTTCACTCTCGTCCCCACGAGGTCCAGACCCCGGACCCCCTCCACCCGTCCCTGCCGCCGGACTGGCCCCCTCCGGTACGGCCGACTGGTAGCACCGGCGTCACTTCGGCTTCGTCTTGATGACCGTGACAGCCCGGATGGCAGTGAGTGGGATACGAGTCTCCAGCAACCCCTCGTTGTCCGTGACGACGATGAAGTCATCGCCGATCTCGGCAACCTTGTGAGTGGCTTCGGCCACGTCTTGGAGCACATTGATCTCCCAGAGCGATCCCTTCTCCCGGAGCGTGACCGCCTGCCCGGCTTTGAGCGGGGACAGCACGGTGCGGCGAGCCGCCGGTGCCGGCTGGGAGGTTGCCGGGGGCAGCGACAGGCCGAGGCCGAGAGCGGCGACCGCCAGCACGGCGAGGGTGGTTGGTCTCATGTGCGGCTCATTTCGTCGAGTTCGGCCCAGTGGATGTTCACGAGGCCGAGGCTACCCTCCACCGGCCCGTGACGCTTCTGGGGCGGGTTCACGAGTAATCTGCACGACCTCGACAGCCACAACTGCAAGTCACGCAGGCCGACCGGCGTGTCCGAGTGAAGGTCCACGATGACCGGGGCGACGAACCGCCGGTGCGGCTTGTTCCCGTACTCCAGCATGAGGAGGCGCTGCATCTCGGCGCACGCCTCGTTGGCGTCCGAGTAGAGCGCCGCCTCCCGCTGCGTGGCGCTCCACCCAGTTCCACTCCAATACCGCAACCAGCCATCGGAAATCACCCACCTCGGATGCTCGGGGGTGCCGGCTGCGTGTAGGCTCAGGTAGATCGGTCGGCGGTCCACGGGCTACTCCTCGTTGAACGTGTCGGCGGTCTCGAAGAGCGTGACGAGATCCGCCGCCAAGCGGTACGCCTGCTCTTTGGGCACTGCGATGTTGGTGGGCGCATACGAGCCGGCCGGGTCGAGCCGGACCGACAGGATGGCGACCGGCCGGCCCTCGACACGGCCGGCCGTCACCCCGAGCAACTCGGCCTCCCGCACCATGACGACGTGCTTCGGCGGTCGGTCCACGTCACAACCTCCCGGTCTGCGGTGAGCGAAAACGGACACCGGTGCCTGCCGGTGTCCGCCAGAGCCCTCCTCCCCGTGCCCGCTACTCGCCGCCCGTGCCGCCCATCATCTCCAGCAGGTCGTCGAGCCCGAGCAGGATGGTCTCCGTCATGTCCCAGAGCACGACCGACCGGTCCTCCGACCCGGTTGCGATCCACCGGCCGGCCGGGGAGAAGGCGACGGCATAGACTGCCGCCCCGTGCCCCCGGAGGGTGCCGACCAGCCGCTCGGTCTGGACGCTCCACAGCCTCGCCGACTTGTCCGCACCGGCCGTGGCGACGAGGTGCGCCCCCCGCTTCTGTGGCAGGTCGGGGTACGGGAACGGCGACACCGCCACGTCCCAGATCACCTCCCCGTGGGCCGTCCAGTAGCGGGGCTGGTGCGGGAACGGCCGGCCGTCCGCCACGTCCCACACGTACAGCCGCCCGTCCACCACACGGCCGTCCTCGTTGCTCTCGTCGTCGTCGATCCCGAGGTCGGCGAACAAGCCCTTCGGGACGGCGACCCGGCCCTCCCCGATGTTGCCGCAGGCGACGGCCCCGATCCCGGCCGCCCGGCGGGGGCGGTCGCCGAAGTTCATCCGCCCGGTCCCCAGATCCCACAGCGACAGATACCGGTCGGGCGAGGCGGTCAGCAGGTGCGCCCCGGTGGACCGGACGAGGGCGGCGGACCGGACCGGCCTCCCGGCCTCGATGACCGCCCGCTCCCGGCCCGAGTCGAGATCCCAGAGCCGGATCGTCCCGTCCTCACCGGCCGTCACCAGCGTCCGCCCGTCCGGCAGGAAGCACACTTCGTTGATCGCCTGCCGATGCCCGGCCAAGTGTGAAGCAGGCCGGCCGGTCGTCACCTCCCACAGATGGGCGCTGCCGTCCCGACTGCCGCAGGCGACGAAGCGGCCGTCCGGGGAGAAGGCCACCTCCGAGATCTTGTCCGAGCCGCCGGTGAAGCAACCCACCTGAACACGGGCCTCGACGTTCCACAGCCGCACCGTGCGGTCGAACCCGCCGGACGCCAGCACCGACCCGTCCGGCGAGAACGCCACGCAGGACACCCCGGCCGTGTGGCCCAGCAGCCGGGCCGCTGGCGACAAGGTGGGTGCGGTGGCTTCGAGCGGGTCGCCCTCCGGCTCCTCACCCCGCCGATCCCCGCACCCGGCGAGGAACTGTCGGACCTCGACCCAACACCACTCTTCGGGGTCGAAGACCAGATCGTCGGCCCCGAGTTCGCCCGAGCCGGCCATCCGCCGGACCTCGCCGGCGGTGTACGGCCCCTTCCTGTCGCTCGCCTTCAGCCAGAGCCACCTCGCCTCCGGGGTGACTTGGTTGGGCTCACTGAACTCGACGGCCGTGGGAATGTTCGGCGAGAGGAGTTCGTAGACCCCGCTGATGGTGCTCGCCTCCCGCCACCCCCAGTCGGCGTCGGCCCGGCGCAAGAGGTCGTCGGGCTTGAGATCCTTAGCCACGATGGCGAGCCGTAGGGCCAGATTGCTAAGCGGCTTGGCCCCGGCTACGTGGAGCACGAACCAGAGGTCGTCTGACATCGGAGCACCCTCTGTGAGCCCGGCCCTGCACCGGCAGGGCTGGGCCTACCTGAAGAGCGAAATCGGGGCGGAAACCGGTTCACGAGCCGTTCGTGGACGATTCTCCCGGCTCAGTCACGGCAAGTGGATAACACCGGTGTCCGCTACCGAGCGACGAACTGGTCGTGGGCGATCCCACAACGGTACGACCGTAGTGATCGAGCAGTCGAGCCAGCCGACAGCGGCTTAGCGCTTGGCCGTGATGAGTAAAGTGCGGTCCTGCGTCGGTTGCACCCGCAGGTGCAGAGAGCCGTCTCGAAGGTCGTACCGCCAGCGGCGGTACTGAGCCCGTAACGGGGCGGGAGCGCCCAACTTCTCGGGATCTTGAGAGTCGCTAGCCGGTCGCCCGAACGACTCGAAGAACTGTTCCCCGCTGTCTGCCACGAACGTAGCTATCCCGGCACGAGGATCAAACTGAAGCTGGAGGTGCGGGCGGTTGCGCATCATGATGTAGTGCATCTTGGCGATGAACTCGGCGATTGTGCCGCCCATCCACGGCTGGTCGTCCACATCGAGGTAATACCGCCTGTCCGTTCTCGCCTCGATGTAGGCGAGTCGGTGCTTGCCGACCGGCCTACCGTCCTCGAACAGTCCGTGCGCCCCCGACTTGCCGTCTTGCTCCCAGTCGGCGTAGTAGCCATGCCGGGCTCCGTCCTTACGTGGGTCGAACCGCTTCCGGCCCCCGTTGTCCCACCACTCTTTTTGTGGCCCATGCCTCTTCCCCTCGACCCACGTGTACTCCAACTCCCTCGTGCCGTCCTCGTACCACCCCTCGGCCCGCCCGTGCCGCTTCCCGTGGACATAGGCGATGACCGAACTCGGCTTGCCGTTCTTGTGCCACGACCGCCAGACACCGTGTTCCTTCTGGTCCACGAAACAGGTCTCTTGGGATTTCGTCCCATCCTCGTAGTAGTACGTGATGACCCCGTGTGTCCTGTCGTGCAGCACCGTCCCTTCTCGGAACTTCCGACCTGCCATCTTGTCGTACCAAGTAACGAACTTGCCGTGGGCGACGAACTTGCCGCTGGAGTCGATGTACCCCTCCTCGGTCTCAATCTTCCCGATCAAATCCCTCGACCCGGATTTGATCTCTCGGTCCCTCGTCGTGGGGCGAGCGCCAGCGGGTAGGGTGTCGTAGTCGTCCTTCGAGAAGTCATAGGTGTAATCGACTTTGGAGAAGTCGGGCACCTCGACCGCATACCGGGGGTCTTCGGTCGGAAAGCTGCCGTCCGCCCCGTCCGTGTCCCCGGCTCCCCTCAGCCGGTCGGCCTCGGCCAGTTCCTTCTTGGTCGCCTCCTGTTGGCGGGAGCCGAACAGGAACAGCGCCCCGAAGCCCCCGCAGCACATCACGAAGCAGAGCCCGACTCCCGAGGCCAGCAGGACGACTTTCTTCCGCTTCGCCGCCTGCTTGGCCTCGTCCCCGTCGCCCGACTTCCGGGAGGCCAGCGGGACCACCGGCTTCCGTTTCGCCGTCGCCTGCATCGCCTCGTCATCTTCGCCCACCTTCCGGGCCGGCCGGTCGGCATCCGCCGGCACCGGCGGTGGGGCGGGGAACAGCCCCTTGATGTCCTTCGCCCGCCGCACCGTCTCCACGTCCCCCCGGCGGACCTGATCGTCGGGCTTCAACTTCCCACTCGCCGCCAACTGCTTGAGTTGCCGGCCGGTGTACGGCCCCTCCTCCCTATCCCCCCGCACGACGAACCACTGCTGCGCCAGCGCCATGTTCTCCCCCCGTGTGTCGGCCGTTCTGTCCGGTCGCCCCACTGAGCGAGACCCGGCCCGGAACCGGCTCACGAACACGGCCCGGTGCGGGTGTCCGCCAGAGCCGGCGTGAGCCGGTTTCCGCACGGGTCTCGCTCATCCGGGCGGGAGAGGCCGAGGGCCGAGGTGGAGGGACTGATCCCCGTTCTCCCCCAGCGGGTCACGGACGACGGCCGGTGGCGGACACCGGCACGGCGGGCGGGGGTCACATGGGGCATACCAGCGAGTTGAACGACCTGCTCGGGCGGCTGCGGCGGGGCGACCCGGAGGCCCGCAGCCGGGTCGTCGAGCACGCCTGCGAGCGGGTGCGGAAGCTGGCGAGGAAGATGCTCCGGGCCTACCCGTCCGTCCGCCGGTGGTCGGAGACCGACGACGTGCTCCAGAACGCCCTGCTGCGGCTGCACCGGGCGCTGGCCGAGGTCCGGCCGGAGTCGGTCCGGCAGTTCTACGGGCTGGCGGCGACCCAGATCCGGCGGGAGCTACTGGATCTGGCGAAGCACTTCCACGGCACTCAGGGGCACGGGGCGCACCACCACTCGGACGGCGGGCGGCGGGCCGAGCGGCAGACCGACGACCCGCTCGAACCCGAGACGCTGGAAGCGTGGACCCGGTTCCACGAGCAGGTGGACCGCCTGCCCGACGAGGAGCGGGAGGTCGTCCAACTCCTCTGGTACGAGGGCCTCCGCCAGCCCGAGGCGGCTGTGGTTTTGGGCGTCTCGCTGGCGACGTTGAAGCGGCGGTGGCAGGCGGCACGGCTGCGGCTGAGCGAGTTGCTCGAAGACTGGAGCGTGGAGTGATGACCACCAGCGACGACACCCTGACCGACCTGCTCGCCCGGTGGGAGGAGCGGTGGGAGCACGGCGAGGACACCCCCGCCGCCGACCTCTGCGCCGACCGCCCCGAGTTGGCCGAGGCACTCCAGCGGAAGATCGACCGGCTCAAGCGGATGGCGTGGATGGTCGGCAGCGGCCCGGACGACGAGGAGGCCGGCGGCTCGGCGGACCCACTCGTCGGGACCACCCTCGCCGGCCGCTACAAGATCGAAGGTTTTGTCGCCGAGGGCGGGTTCGGCCGGGTGTACCGGGCCACCGACCTCGAACTGCACCGCCCGGTGGCCGTCAAGGTCGCCCGCCGTGGCAAGGAGGGGAGCGGCCGAACCGGCTTGCTGGACGAGGCCCGCCGGGCGGCGGGCCTGCGGCACCCCGGCATCGTCCCCGTCTACGATGTCGGGGCGGACGGGGACGTGCCGTTCGTCGTCTCGGAACTGATCGACGGCCCGGATCTGGCGACCCTCATCGGGACGAACCGCCCGACCGCCGAGGACGCCGCCCGGATCGTCGCCGGGGTGGCCGACGCCCTCCAGTTCGCCCACGGCGAGGGGTTCGTCCACCGGGACATCAAGCCGGCCAACGTCCTGCTCGACCGGCAGGGGCGTCCGTTCCTGACCGACTTCGGACTCGCCGCCAGCTTCGAGCAGGTGCTCCGGCGGGACGGGGTGCGGAGCGGGACGCTCGCCTACATGTCCCCCGAGCAAGTGGCGGGGGAAACTCAGTTGATAGGCCCCCGCTCCGACATTTACTCCCTCGGTGTCGTCCTATACGAGCTTCTGACCGGACGACTCCCGTATCAGGCCCGGACGCCGGGTGCCTTGCGGGAGCAGATCCTCTTCCGCCCACCCGTGCCGGTGCGGGTGGTGAACCCATCCGTGTCCGCCGAACTGGAGGCCGTCTGCCTGCGGTGCCTGTCGAAGCTGCCGGCCGACCGGTTCCCGTCCGCCGCCGAACTGGCCTCGGCGCTGCGAGCCGCCCCGCCCCGGAGCCGGCTGCGGCTGTCCCGCCGGTGGGCGATCATCGCCCTCGTCGTCACGGCGATCTTCGTGGCCGGCATCCTGCTCGGGTCGATGCTCGCCTCGCACCGGCACTCGGAGCAGCCACCGTCAGGGCACGTCGTCCACGAAGAGGGCGTGTTCGTCTTCGACGGGGGGAGCCGGATCGTCACGCCGCTGGAGCGGTTCGCCCCAGTGACGCTGGAGGCGTGGGTGCGGGTGCCGGCGTACCCCGAGCACAGTTGCCAGTTCGTCGTGGGGAGCGACGTACCGACCAAGCACGGCATCGGGCTGGCGCTCTGCCGGGCGGTCCTCTCGGCCGAGTTCGTCGCCGGCATGTATCACTCGCCGGGGGTCGTCCCGCTCGACCGCTGGACCCACGTGGCGGGGGTGTTCGGCCGGACGGAGACGAGGTTGTACGTGGGCGGCAAGCTGGTCGGGACCGGCCCGGCCACGAGGTCCGAAGGCGGGACGGCGTTCGTGGTCGGGAACGTCGGCCGGGACAACCCCATCGACTACTTCCGGGGTCGGGTCCGCTCCGTCCGCATCTCCTCCGGCGAGCGGTACAGAGGTGACTTCGTGCCGGACGAGGCGTTCGTCAAGGACGCCGAGGGTGCCCCGGTGAGGGCGGTGCTGATCTACGACGGCGGCACCGTCGAGGGCGACCGGGTGATCGACCTGAGCGGGAACGGGAATCACGGGCTGTGGGAGCACAAACCCTAGCGTGGGCCGGAACCTACGGCACGGCAGCATCCAACCACTGATGCCACTAAACGGGCCACCAACCCGTGGCCGGGACGAAGCCGGGAATGCCGTTTGCGGGAGGTAAAGGGGTTGAGGTCGTGATTCGCCCGTCACCCGAAGGGGGAGAGCTTCGATGGCCCACCAAGAGCACCGCTCGTGCATCGACGCCTGCGTCCGGTGTGCGCAGGAGTGCGAGCACTGCGCCGACGCCTGCCTGAGCGAGCCGGACGTGAAGGCGATGGCCGAGTGCGTCCGGCTGGACCGGGACTGCGCCCAGATCTGCTGGACGGCGGCGGCGTTCATGAGCCGGGGGTCGCACTTCATGAACGAGGTCTGCCGGGTGTGCGCCGAGGTCTGCGACGCCTGCGCCGCCGAGTGTGAGAAGCACGAGGCGGACCACTGCAAGCGGTGCGCCGAGGCGTGCCGCCGGTGCGCCGACGAGTGCCGGCGGATGGCCGGGGCGGCGGTCTGACCGGCCTCCGACCCGACCGGGGCGGGGCACGGCGGGCGACACCCCGTCCGCCCCGCCCCTCGTCATGCCCCCGCCCCCCTCGCAGCAGTCCGGTTTCTTCAGGTCCACGGCTCCCACTGGCACCTGCCGGCGCAGGCGTCCCCATGCCCCACGGCCACGACCACGACCACCGCTCGGGGCACCGCACCGGTAGCCGCTTCCGGCTACTGCTGACCCTCCTCTTGGCCGGCGGGTACATGGTGGCCGAGGTCGTCGGCGGGCTGCTGACGAACTCGCTGGCCCTGCTCGCCGACGCCGGGCACATGCTCTCGGACGTGGCGGCGCTGGGGCTGAGCCTGTTCGCCGTCCGGGTCGCCGAACGCCCGCCCACACCCAAGCGGACCTACGGGTACTACCGGGCCGAGATTCTGGCGGCGCTGGTAAACGGGGCCACCCTCGTCGCCGTGTCGATCTACATCTTCGACGAGGCGTACCGGCGGGTGTGGAACCCGCCGGAGGTGCAAGGTGGGCTGATGCTGGGGATCGCCGCCGGGGGTTTGGCGGTGAACCTGCTGGGGCTGTGGATACTCGGGCGGGACCGGCGGGAGAGCCTGAACGTGCGGGGGGCGTGGCTGCACGTCCTGACCGACGCCCTCGGGAGCGTCGGGGCGATCACCGCCGCCGGGCTGATCTGGGCGTTCGGGTGGTACTGGGCCGACCCCGTGACCTCGGCGCTGATCGGGCTCTTGGTGGTGTACTCGTCGTGGCGGCTCTTGGCCGAGTCGGTGTCGGTCCTGATGGAGAGCGCCCCGAGGGGGATCGACGTGGATGAGGTCCGGGACGTGATCCGGGCGGTGCCGGGGGTTCTGTCCGTCCACGACCTGCACGTGTGGTCGATCACGACCGGGATGCCCTCCCTGTCGGCGCACGTCGTCGCCGAGGACGGCCAGCCGCAGGCGGCGCTGCTCAAGCGGTTACAGTCTGCCCTGCACGACCGGTTCGGGATCGACCACGTGACCATCCAGATCGAGCCGCCGGGCTTCGACGAGCCGGCCGCCCACGCCTGACGCCCGCCACCGCCTGACGCCCGCCACCCCGCACCCGGCACTCACGTCCCGCACATGCCGTGGCACTCGCCGGTGGTCATCGGGTCGAGGGCGTTCGGCTGGAGGGCGGTGAAGTCCAGCACCGCCAGCGGGACGCATGAGCGGTGGACGAAAAGTTCCTGCCGGAACCCCCGGTTGCAGACGCTGTTCTCGTCCCGGAGAGCGTTGTCGATCTCGACCGCTCGTGCCCATCCCTCGGGGTCAATGGCCTTCAGGTTCATCCAACTCTGGTTGGTGCGAAACGGGCAGAACACGCACGACGACTTCGGGACATCGTGAGGCAGTTTCCCTCGCAGGTACTCCACGCAGTCCTTCCGGCTCCAGCCCATGTCGATCAGGGGCCAGTGGGGGACGGTGTGCTTGATCCCCTCGAACCGCTTCTTCGCCCGCTCAGCCCTCGCCGCCTCATCAGTGCTGATGCCGAAATACTGGTGGACGGTCACGTCCTTCGGGATGCGCTGCCTCGGCTTCAGCCCGAGCAATTCCCGGCGGATGGTCCGGTTCACCACCTCGATCTTGTACTCGGCGGTGCATTGCCGGCGGACCATCCCGACCTTCCCCTCGGGGCTCTTCGTGAACGCCGGGATCGAGACGAACCGCTGGCCGGTCGAGTTCCGGCCGTGGATCAGGTCGTCACCGAGCTTGCCGGCGGACCGGACCCAGATCTCGGGGGTGCCGAGGGACCGGAGGTGATCGAGGTGGCGGTAGACGGCGGACGGCTCCTCGCCGGTGTCTGCGAACACGGCGAGGTCGAACCGCAGGTCGGCGTCGGGCTCACGGGCCAGCAGGAACAGGGTGGTGCTTTGGACCCCCGCACCGAGGTTAAGGACGTGGAACTCTTTCACGCCCTATGTAGGGGCGTGGATCACAATTCCCAGCGGTACTTTGGCTCGTGGTATACGTCTTGGCTCTTGCGGGGGCGTTTCGGGTTCCCCCACTCGTGCGACTCCAGCGGGCCGGTCGGGATGGCCCCGACCGCCCGGAGGGAGGCCCCGCCCTCCGACTCCAGCGTGTAGGTGATGACCTTCTCGTAGCCCATCAGCCGGGCGATCTTGGCGCAGCGGGCGTAGAGGAACGAGCAGGCGTTCGGGGTGCCGTCCGTGCAGACCCGGAGCACCTCCAGCGTCCGGCCGTCGTCGAGGCGGCGGGAGATGGGCCGGCCGGCGACGGCGACCCCGACCAGCGTGCCGTCGTCGTTGGCAGCGCCCACGGCGAACTTGCCGCCGACCGTGGGCAGGTTGTGCCGGTGATGCCGGGCGACGAACTCGTTGGCTTCTCGGAGATGGAGGGGGACCGCACGCACACGGTATGTAGTCCCGTGACACCCGTTCTTCACTCCCGAGTTAGAGCCTCGGGTCCACCGGCTCGCTCTCCAATGCGAGGACGCCGAAGACGCACTCGTGGACCCGCCGCAGCGGCTCCCGGCGTGCGAACCGCTCCAGCCCCTCGACCCCGAGGGCGAACTCCCCGAGGGCCAGCGACCGCTTGTGCCCCAGCCCCCGGCTCCGCAGCCGGGAGAGGTTCTCCTCGGCGGTGTAGTCCGGGCCGTAGATGATCCGCAGGTACTCCCGCCCCCGGCACTTCACGGCCGGCTGGGCGATCCCCCGCCGGCCCCGGAGGATGAAGTCGAGCGGTTTGACCACCATGCCCTCGCCGCCCCGTCCAGTGAGGGCCGTCCACCACTCCGTCCCCTCGGCTTGGCTGGCCGGGTCGGTCACGTCCACGACCTTGTACGAGGTGGCCAGAAGCAGGTCGGGGTCCGCCCGGCAGACCGACGCCAGCGTCTCCATGTGCCACGGGTGGCCCTTGTCCGTGTGGGCCTTCCCCTCCGAGGCCAGCAGGTGGAACGGGGCGAGCTTCAGGTCCGTCAGCGAGTTCACCGGCCAGCAGTAGTGCCGGTACGCCGCCACGAACTGCCGGAGGCCCTGCTCCTTCCGGGAGCAATCCCCCGCCACCCGTTCGAGCTTGGCCCTCTCCTCGCCGGCGAGCCGGGTCGAGGCGGCGGCGAGCGAGGCGACGGCCCGAGGGAGTGCGGCCGTCCCGGCGGCTCCCACCGCTGCGTACTGGGTCTTGAGAAGTTCCTGCGCCTTGGCCGACCACGGCATCAGTTCACAGTCCAGACACACCCATGTCGTCCCCAGCGCCGCCCACACATCCGCCGCCGTCAGCGCCGCCCGCACCCGGTCGAGGAACCGGACCTCCAACGCCGGATCGGTGAAGAACCGCCGGCCGGTGCGGGTGTAGACGATGCCGGTCTCGCCCTCGGTGACGCCGAACCGCTCCCACGCCGCAGCCTCGTCCCGGCAGGCGACGACCACCGCCCTCGACCCCATGTGCTTCTCCTCGCAGATCACCTGCGGGGCACCTTGGGAGCGGTAGTAGGCGAACGCCTCAGCCGGGTGCTCCAAGAGGCCCGGCTCGGTGCTCGTCTCACAGGGGGACATCGTGGGCGGCAGGTAGATCAGCCACCTCGGGTCGGCGGCGAACCGGCTCATCACCTCCAGCGCCGCCGTGGCGTGCGCCTCCCGGATGGTGACGGCCCCCCGCAGCCGGGTGGTGACGATCCGCTTGCCGAGCACGTCCTCGGCGTCGAGCACCTCGTCGTGGGCCTGCTGGGCTGTGAGCTTGGGGGCCTGCTCGCCTTCAGGCAGGAAGGGCCGGGCGGCTTCGCAGTACGTCCTCGCCGCCGGGACCGAGACGAACTCCTTCTCCGGGTAGCGGAGGGCGGTGAGCTTGCCGCCGAAGACGCAGCCGGTGTCGATGTTCACCGTCCGGTTGAGCCACTCCGCTTCCGGGACGGGCGTGTGGCCGTAGACGACCATCGCCGATCCCCGGTATTCCGCCGCCCAGTTGTACCGGACCGGCAGGCCGAACTCGTCCGTTCCCCCGGTCGTCTCGCCGTACAGGGCGAAGTCCCGCACCTTGCCCGACCCCCGGCCCTGCATCTCGGCCTTCATCCCGGCGTGGGCCACCACCAGATTGCCGCCGTCGAGGACGTAGTGGCTGACCAGCCCGTCGAGGAATTCGGACAGTTCCCGGCGGAACGGCTCCCGCACGTCGTCCGGCAAGGCGTCGAACTCGGCGAGGGTGTTGGCCAGCCCGTGCGTAACCTGCACGTCCTTGCCCCGGAGCTTCTTGAGCAGCTTCATGTCGTGGTTGCCGGGGACGCACAGTGCCGACCCGGACCGGACCATGTTCCGCACCAGCCGCACCGTGTCGAGCACCCGTGGCCCCCGGTCCACCAGATCGCCGACGAAGACGGCCTTGCGGCCCTCGGGGTGGGCGTAGGCCCGGTCCCCCCAGACGGAGGTTTCCCCTTCTAGCGATGTCGTCCCGTACCCGAGCAGTTGGAGCAGGGCCTCAAGCTCGTCGAAGCAACCGTGAATGTCGCCGATGATGTCGAACGGGCCGTGGTCGGCGGTCCGGTCGTTCCACAGCGGCACCCGCTCGACCACCGCCGCCTCGACCGCCTCCGGCGTCTCCAGCACGAACACGTGGCGAAAGCCCTCCCGCTGGAGGCCCTTGAGGGACCGCCGCAGTTGCGACCGCTGGTTGCGGACGACGTGGGGGCCGAACGAGCGGTCCGGGCGGGACCGGTTCCGCTCCTGACACACCACTTCGGGCAGGTTCAGGACGACGGCGACGGGGAGGCAGTGGTACTTGCGGGCCAAGGCGACCAGCGGGGCACGGGCCTCGGGCTGGACGTTGGTGGCGTCCACCACGGTCAGCCGCCCGAGGGCGAGCCGCTGGGCGGCGACGAAGTGCAGCAGGGCGAACGCCTCGCCCGTCACCGACTGGTCGTTCTCGTCGTCCGATACCATCGCCCGGCAGGCGTCCGACGACAGGATCTCGGTCGGCTTGAAGTGCCGGCGGGCGAACGTGCTCTTGCCCGACCCGCTCGGGCCGATCAGGACGACGAGGGAGAGGGTAGGAATCTTGATCTGTGACATCTGCCGCCGAGCCGTGTGGGGCTGTCTCCTCATTCACCGTCCACGCCACTGAGGACGGACCCTCCCTCGTTCATTGTCTGCCAGACGTGCCTCTCTTGTCGCAGGCGGTGGTGCGATCTGATCGCTGACCGCAGGGTGTCCTCGGGTACGCCGGCCTTCACCAAGAGGACAACACGGAGCATCAGTGACAACTTCTGGATCGCCCAGTGCAGATCCGCCCCTTGGAGGATCTTGCGGTCTTGTCCCGTGGAGTAGTGCGTGTAATGGTTGCGGGTATCGACGACGCCTTTGATGAAGACCTCCCTGTCGGTGCAGAACAGTCGCCACGTGTCGTCCCCCAATTCGGAGAGCAGGCCGAGTAGCTTGCGCCGCAAGGTGCGGCTGTTGGCGTGCCCCAGACTGTTCCTGATCGACTCGATCAACTCGCCGGGTAGTCCGGCGGGTAGCGATGCGAGCATCCGGTCCCGGACATCCCTGTACGTGTCCTTGGGGACAATCGCAGCGTTCGGGCCTTCGCCCGACAAGACCTCGGCCGCATGTACCAGAGGCAGGAACCGAAGCTCGATGAACTCGGACGGCCTGCGTTCGCTGGACAGCAGAATGCTCCGGGCACCCTTCACCGCTTCGGTCGCACCCAGCCAGTTCTCAACGATCTGGCGGAACCCCGTCTCGATTTGCTGGTATCGGACCACGAAGTCCATCGCCGTGTACGGTCCGACCTCGGCGGTGTGCCGTGGGTAGTAGAGCAAGGCTCCGGCACGGCTCGGGCCGTCCTTGTAGAGAGTCAGCCGCCGTGACAGCAGGCTCCCTCCGTAACAGACCGCAAGCAGGCCGACGATCTCGGACGCTTGGCTGACGAACCAGTTGATCGGCTTCGGCTCGGCCGGGGCGATCTCCATGTACGTGTGGTGCTCAATCGTGGGGCTGGTCCCGAGCGGGTGTCCCGGTGGCCGGACGGCGT
Organism: Fimbriiglobus sp.; assembly: GCA_035699305.1. Taxonomy (GTDB): domain Bacteria; phylum Planctomycetota; class Planctomycetia; order Gemmatales; family Gemmataceae; genus DASSAT01. Next base: position 43,463 of record DASSAT010000395.1, read on the forward strand.
GGATCAGACGCAGGGCCGAGCTTGTCGCTGAGATCTCGATGCTGATGTTCGTAGGCCGGGTGTAGTCGAGCCGGACCGTCTCGCCCTCGCCCCCCATCTCGGCCCGAAAGGGCGACTCGCCGAGCCAGTCTTCGAGGTACGGGATCTCGACCCGGCACTTGGCGAACGTCTCGTCGGGCGACGACAGATGGACGCCTTCGAGCAGCCAACCACAGTGCAGTTCGGCCGAACGAATGGCCGTTGTCGTGCCCGGCCGAACGGCGAGCGTCCGCACGTCAGGCGTCCATTTCGTGTAAAACGAACGCAGCACCGTGACCGGTACGGCCTCCAGCGTTTCCCCGAGGATGACGGGGAACTCAGTCGATGTCGGGGTGGCACTGAACGGGGACTCGACGTGGGCTTCGTTGAGGCCCTCGTAAAGCGAAAGGGTCAAGTCCCCCTCCGTGTAGCGGAGATCGCCCGCAATCCGCTGGTTGGTGATGGGCAACCACCAGTGGCCTCGGATCGTGAAGTGCTCGCTCTGCGAATGCGCCTTCCTGCTCATCTGTCTTCTCTCGAAAAAACTCCCATTTGGGTCGGCGACCCGTGCTCGGGGTGCTCCGGCCCGACCGGCAGGAACCGCACCGTGTAACCGAACCGGGAAGCGATCCCGGTCGCCCAGTCCCGGAACTCCCGGCGGGTCCACTCGAACCGGTGGTCCGGGTGCCGGAGCCGGCCCGCCGGGAGGGTCTCCCACGTCACGTTGAACTCCCGGTTCGGGGTCGTCAGCACGACCGACCGGGGCCGGGCGAACTCGAACAGCACCCGCTCGAACGCCGACAGCCGGGGCGGGTCGAGGTGCTCGACGACCTCCACCACCGAGGCGGCGTCGAACCCCGCCAGCCGCTTGTCCCGGTACATGAGCGAGCCGTGGACGAGCTTCACCCGGTCGGCTTGGCGGTCGGGCAGGTGGTCGAGCTTCAGCCGGCGGGAGGCGACCTCCAGCGTGCGGACCGACACGTCCAGCCCGACGACTTCCCCGAACTGACGGTCCTTGAGGAGTTCCCGGACCAGCTTGCCCTCCCCGCACCCGAGGTCGAGCACCCGGTTGGCCCCGCTCGCCCGCAGCGCCGCCACCACCGCCCCGAGCCGCTGCTCGTTGAGGCTGAGCGGCTTCTCCAAGGTCGTCTCGGCCTGTTCTCGGGGCCGCTCCCCGTCCTCCTCGGCCTCGGCCGGCTCCTCCTCCTGCACGAGCCGGGCGAGGGCCATCCGGTACAGGCTCGGCTGGAACCGCAGGTAGCGGCGGGCGATCTCGTCCTTCTCTGGGTGGGTGGCCAGCCAGCCCTCGCCCTTCGCCAGCAGCTTCTCGATCTCGTCCTCGCCGACGAAGTAGTGCTTGCGGCCGTCGAAGACCGGGACCAGCACGTACAGGTGCGTCAGCAGATCGGCCAGCGTGCTCGACTTCCGCACGGCCACGGAGAAGTACGGGCTCTCACCCCACTCGGGGAACCGCTCGTCGAGCGGGTGGCGAACGGCCTCGACCTCGTACCCGAGGGGCTCGAACATGGCCCGTAGGACGGCCTCACCGCCCCGCACCGGGAGCACGTCGAGTCGGGCTTCGAGGGGGATCGGCGAGGCGACCAACTCGGGGCGGTCCTTACACCGCCCTTGCATTGCCGAGCCGAGGACTTGGCTGATCGCCACGCTCAGGAAGGACGAGGCGGCGTAGGGCCGGTCATTGACGTACTGGGCGAGCAGGAAGCTCTGGTCGGGGTTCCGGCCCCGGACCATGCCCACGGCGTCCACGTCGAGCAGCAGGCAGGCCGAGCACCGGTCGTCCCCGGCCTCGGGGTAGTAGACGTGGGCCTTGCCGAAGCTCAGGTCGAACGACTGGAACTTGTCCGGGTGCTTGTGGAGCAGGAAGCCCAGATCGGTCGCCGGCCGGTGGGTAGTCGTGATCGTCAGCAGCATCCTTCGAGCCTCGGAGCGGCACGGACCCGCTGCCGCCTACGCATTCCGTGACTGACACGGTTTAGGTCGCCCCGGTTCACCCTACCATCTGACCTTCTCTCTCCGAGACAGTCCGACTCGTCTTCAGCATGAGCGGCAGGCCCACTCGGAGATTCCTGATCGCCGTAGGACACCTCGACTCGATACAACCGGCCGGGAGAAGGCGGTCGCAGGCGGTTGTGACCCGGCACCCCTTACCGTCATCTAAAGGTGCCCAAGTGTCTCATGTGGCCGATAGGAGTTCGAGAACAGACACGTGGCCGATAAGGTGGCCGATAAGGGTGAATTGAGTTGCCGTAAGTCCTTTATTTGCAACACTTGCGACTTGGCTTGAGTATCCCCGGCGCCTCCACTATCTGACACGCCCTGCGGAAACGCAGGGCGTGTCTCTTTTTGGACTTACGTCGAAACACCAATCCCGCAAGGGCTTACGACCGGGCCTTCGTGTCAGATAACGTGTCAGATAAGCCCGCCCGTCGTGTCAGATAAGCCGGTCCAGACCACCCTCCTGGTCGGGACAACTGTCCCGACTTCCCCGCCCCCTGACACCGGCTGTCCCCCGCTTGTCGGCCGGCCGTTCGTGGCCCGGCCGAAGCGTTCTACACTGCCGACCGGGGGATACCGTATGAGCCGTAACCGTGACCTGAAGCCGGACGCCCAGGGCCGCTACCGCCCGTACCTCGGGTGGAAGGCGGACATCGCCATCGGCGACGACGGAACGCCCCGGTACTCGAACCAGCGGCAGCACCGCTTCAACCTCGGTACGGACAAGCGGGAGGCCGAGCGGCGGCTGGCCCGGCTACGGGAGTTGTGGGACGAGAACTGCCGGGCCAACGGCGAGGAGGTCTGGACGGCGCACGCCCTCTCCTACGCCGAGCGGATCGCCCGTGGCGAGTACCGGATCGAGGTTCCCCCGCTGACCGAGACCGACGGGTACGACGACCCGCCCGCCGGGTACGCTGAGGTCATCCAGTTCGAGCGGGACTTGTACCCGTCCCTCGACATCGTGCCCGCCGACCCAGTTCAGTACGAGGCGTCGAAGGCCATGAGCGAGCGGGTCGTGGCCGACGAAATGCGCCGCTTGGAAGCCGACCTGCGGGAGTGGGGTGCGCTCCCGTCCAAGCGGTCGTTGCCCGAGAAGTTGATCTCCGGGACGTTCCACGAAGCCCTGGACGCCTACGCCGAGGACATCCGCACGACGGCCAAGCGGCCCGGCACGGACGTGCTGACCCCTTACGGGCGGCTGCGCCTGGCCCACGCCACCCGGCTCAAGCGGCAGCACCCCGACGTGCCGCTCCACTCGCTCACCTACGACGCCTGCCAGAAGTTGATCGCCGTCTGGCGGAACCGGCCGAAGGGGGTGCGGACCGACCGGCCGACGAGCTACGACAACGCCCGTCACCACATCGGCGAACTGATGCGGTTCTTCCGGTGGCTGGACGCCACCGACAAGTACCAGTGGTCGATGCCCCGAGGGCTGGAGCGGGTGAGCCGGAAGATTCCCAAGACCGCCGACGAGAAGCGGCTGAGTGCGATCACCGTCGAGACGTACTCCGTCGAGGAACTGGCGGTGCTGAACCGGCACGTCCTGCCGGTGGAGCGGTTCCTGCTGTACGTCGGGCTGAACTGTGCGATGGGTGCCGCCGAACTCGGGCGGCTCCGGGTCGATGACGTGCTGCGGAACCACCGGCACGAGTACGCCGAACGGCTGCACTTTGAATCGACCGGGGCGGACAACTTCATCCGCTTCCTCCGGCCGAAGACCGGCGTCTTCGGGGAGTGGTGGCTGTGGCAGCCGACCGTCCAGATGCTCGATTGGGCGATCCGCCGGGCGGGCCGGATCGGGGCGAAGGTGCTGTGTGTCACCGAGGAGGGGCACCCCTGGTATAACGAGGGGTCCACCAACTCGCAGGCCACGTTCGCAAACGTGTGGGGGCGGCTGCTGGGGCGGGTGCGTAAGTCCCACCCGGACTTCCGCAGGTTGCCGTTCGGCAGCCTGCGGGACACCCTGCCTGACCTCATGCGGCACCGCTTCGACGACGAGTTGGCGAGCCTGTGCCTCGCCCACGGCTCCCCGTTCCGGCAGGACAACCTGCTCGAATGCTACGGGAACAAGCCGTTCGGCCGGTTGCACAAGGCGTTGAGAAAGATGGAGGCGGTCATGGCCCCGGTGTTCGAGGCAGCCCCGGCCGACCCGACCGAGGAGCGGAAGACGTACCTGCCCATCGTCACCCTGGACCGCATCAAGGCGATGTTGGGGGAGGACAAACGGCCTGGCGAAATCGCCAAAGAGTGCGGCGTCTCGACCATGACCGTTTACCGGGTGCGGAAGGACATCAACGGCGGTGCCGGGTCAGGCTCGGACTGACACCGCCCGGACGGTTCGGAGTCCGAACCGTTCTCTGTCGGCAGGAACCGCATGGATGACCAGCATCAGATCACCATCACCGACGCCGAAGTCCTTGCCGTCAGCAGCGGGGAGGACGACGCCACAGGCCAGCCGGTCGTCGTCCTCACCCTGCGGCCGATCACCGGCTCGGGCTGGGGGCACGTCAACTACTCGCTGCACCCCGACAACGCCCGCTCGCTGCTCGACCGACTGAGCCGGGTGCTGGCTTCCTCGTCGGCGACAATCGGAGACGCCGACGGGTGCCGACCGTGACTCATCCTGCGGTCGGCCTCGATTCGTTTTGTCGGTAAACTCGTGGGAACAAAGACCGTTCGAGGCGACGCCGATGGCTGGCAAGCTGCCGCTGAATCTGAACGACCTGCTGCGCCAGCGGACCGTCGAGGGCGACCGCATCGAGTACAAGGCGGGCTGGAACCCGGACGCCGTGGTGCGGACACTCTGCGCCTTCGCCAACGACTTCGAGAACCTGGGCGGCGGGTACGTCGTCATCGGCCAGGACTGCGTGGACGGCAAACCCGTCTTCCCGCCGGTCGGCCTGAAGGACAACCAACTCGACCCGATCCAGCGAGAACTCCTCGGCTACTGCAATCAGATTCAGCCGACCTACTTCCCGAACCTGAGCGTCGAGAAGTACGAGGGCAAGAACCTGCTCGTGCTGTGGGCACCGGGCGGGCTGAACCGCCCGTACAAGGCCCCCCGAGCCGTCACCGCCAAGACGAAGGAGTACCACTACTTCATCCGCCGGTTCTCTAGCACGGTCGAAGTGAAGTCGAACAGCGAGGACGAACAGGAGCTTCTGCGGCTGACGGCGACCGTGCCGTTCGACGACCGCCAATGCCGCACCGCTGACGTGGATGACCTGCGCCCTGGGCTGCTTCAGGCGTTCTTGAAAGAAGTCGGCAGCGAACTCCACAAGCGGGCGAGCAAGATGCCGCTGGTGGAGTTGGGTCGGCAGATGAACATCGTGGACGGGGCCGACGAGTTCGTGAAGCCCCGCAACGTCGGCGTGCTGTTCTTCCACGACGAGCCGAGGACGTTCATTCCCGGTGCGCAGATCGACGTGGTGATCTTCCCGGACGGTCCCGGCGGCGACGTTCTCATCGAGAAGGAGTTCCACGGCCCGCTGCACGAGCAGGTGCGGGACGCCTTGCGGTACATCGAGAGCAGTGTGATCCGGGAGAAGGTCATCAAGCACAAGGACCGGGCCAAGGCGACCCGGCTGTTCAACTACCCCTTTCCGGCCGTCGAAGAAGCGGTGGTGAACGCCGTCTACCACCGCAGTTACGAGCAGCGGGAGCCGGTGGAAGTGCGGGTGAACCCGGACGGGATCGAGATCGTCAGTTACCCCGGCCCGGACGCCTCGATCCGCATCGAGGCGTTGAACGCCGACAAGATCGTGGCCCGGCGTTACCGCAACCGCCGCATCGGGGAGTTCCTGAAGGAACTGGAACTGACCGAGGGCCGCTGCACCGGCATCCCCAAGATGCGTGCGTCGATGAAGAAGAACGGTTCACGCCTGCCCCGGTTCTCGACGGACGAGGGGCGGACGTACTTCCTGGTGGAGTTGCCGGTTCACGCTCAGTTGCCAGGGGTGAAGGCACAAGACGAGGCCCAAGATCAGGCCCAAGATCAGGCCCATGTTCTAAACGACACCGAGCGGCGGTTACTGGAAGCGTTGGAAAAGGGGCCACTGGCAACGGCACAGATTGCGGCAGCCCTGGGACATTCGAGCCGCAGCGGTGCGATCAAGCTCGCCCTCACCCATCTCGAATCCCTCGGCCTGATCGAACTGACGATCCCTGACAAGCCACGAAGTCGAAACCAGATGCGGCGGCTGACTAGCAGTGGAAAGGCGTGGCTTGCCCAGCAATCGAACTGACGGGAGCGACGTTCACCCCGCTCTCTGCACGACCACGAACCACGCCTTCGGCCCGCCCTCGCTGAA
>DASSAT010000396.1:0-4111 GCA_035699305.1 Fimbriiglobus sp.
GCGAGTCTCATCGCGGCGACGGTGTTCTCCGGGGCGTCGTGCGAGGCGCCGCGGTGGGCGATGATCTCGACCCGCGGGTCGGCGGCAACGGCGGGCAGGGACAAGGCCATGAGCACCAGGGTAGCGGCGGTCCGCATCGTCGGCGTCCTCCGGGAAGGGGTCCGCGGGTGAGGATACGACCCGCCGGCCGCGGGTCGAGTGAAACTCGCGGGAACGTCACGGACCGGTATGATGCCCGTATGCCCCCCTCCGTTCTGATCATCGACGACGAGGAGTCGGTCGCCTGGGCCTTGCGGAAGGCGTGCGAACGGGACGGATATCGCGCCGCCGTCGCCGCCACCGCCGAGGACGGCATCGCCCAGGCGAAGCGCCGCCCGCCGGACGCCGTCTTCCTCGACGTGCGCCTGCCCGGCATGGACGGGCTGACCGCCCTGGCGAAGCTCAAGGACGTGGCGCCCGACGCGGCGGTGATCGTCATCACGGCGCACGGCAACCTGGCCACCGCGGTCAAGGCGGTCGAGGGTGGGGCGTTCGACTACCTCGCCAAGCCGTTCGACCTGGACCAGGCACTCGACGCGGTGCGGCGGGCTACGGCGAGCGGGGGGCGTAAGCCCCCTGTTGGTGAGAAGGGTGAAGACAAGAGTGAAGAAACAGGGGGCTTACGCCCCCCGCTCGCCTCGGACGGCGAACTCGTCGGCCGCAGTCCGGCGATGCAGACCGTCTTCAAGCGGATCGCGCTGGTCGCCCCGACCGACGCCTGCGTGCTCGTCAGCGGCGAGAGCGGCACCGGCAAGGAACTCGTCGCCCGCGCCGTCCACGCCAACAGCCCGCGGCGCGACAAGCCGTTCCTGCCAGTCCACCTGGCGGCGCTCAACCCGAACCTCGTCGAGAGCGAGTTGTTCGGCCACACCAAGGGCGCCTTCACCGGGGCCGACCGCGGCCGACCGGGGCTGCTGGCGCTGGCCGACGGCGGCACCGTCTTCCTCGACGAGTTGGCCGACATCCCGTTGCCCGTTCAGGCGAAGCTGCTGCGCGTGCTGGAACGGCAGGAAGCCCTGCCCGTCGGCGGCACGGAGGCACAGCGGGTCAGCGTCCGGGTGGTGTCGGCGACCCATGCCGACCTGTCCGCCGAGGTCGCCGCCGGGCGGTTCCGCCACGACCTGTTCTTCCGGCTCAACGTCTACCCGATCCACCTGCCGGCCCTGCGCGACCGGGCCGACGACATTCCCCTCCTGGCCGAGCACTTTCTGCGGCGGTTCGCCGACGGATCGACGCTGCTGGCGGAGACGATCGAGTACCTGAAGGGGCGGGCCTGGCCCGGCAACGTCCGCGAGCTACGCAACGCCCTCGAACACGCGGCCATCGTCGCCCGCGGCGGGCCGCCGCGGCCGGAGCACTTCCCCGAGCCGATGGCGCTACCGCCGGGCCAGACGGTCCGCGACCGGCTGGCCGCCGTGGTGCGCGAGTGGGTCCGCGAACAGGCGCGGACGGCGAAGGCGACGGAGCCGGCCGGGCTGTATCAGGCGTTGCTCGACGAGGCGGAGCCGGCGCTGGTCGGCGAGGTGCTGCGGCAGCTCGACGGGAATCGACTGGTGGCGGGGCGGTGGCTCGGGCTGGCCCGGGCCACGGTCCGCAAGATGATCCGCCGGCACGGACTGGATGACGGGAACGAGACGGATGGGGAGTGATGGCCCAAGCCCACGGACCGCCGTCCGTGGGCCTCCGGGTTCAGCGGCGGACTTCGACGCGGTTGAGGAGCTTGCGGACGCCGACGGCGCCGCGGACCGACTCCTGGGCCAGTTGTTTCAGGTAGTAGCTGGAGACACGGCCGGTGATAACCACCTCGTTCTCGCTGGCGGTGACCACGAGTCGCCGCAGCTCCGGCATGGGGCTGGCGGACAGCACGGCTTCGGGCGAGGACGGAGGGAGGACGGGGGCAGCAATCATTGCGCGCTCCTTCCAGGCGAGACACCAATGGGTGCGAGCGGGCCGGGGGGTCGAACGGCCAACGGGCCGGTCAACCGTCGAGGGGGACGTGGCACAGCGGCTTTGCGGACGGGAGAATACCGACTCCGTCCGGGTATTCCGCGAGACTGTGGGGCGAATCCGTGTCCCGTGATGGATCATGTTAAGTCTGGCTTGCGCGGGTTGCAACAATTTTCCGGATCAGGTCGGGAATTTCCTAAATATCCCCGTCCGATTGCCCGACCCGCCCCGGGGCCGTTTAACAGCCTTGTCCCGCCTCTTCGGTCCTGGTGATGTCCGCTCGAACTTCCAACCTGCCCCTCTGGCAACGGCCGTGGCGGTCGGCAACAGCCGGCTGGGCCGTCGCGGCGGCGGTCCTGGCCGCGGGCGTGCCGCTGTTCCTATGCATGCCGCCCTGGACCGACGTGACTCTCTACGACGTGGCGGCCCGGACGGTGCTGCGGGGCGGGGTCCACTACCGGGATGTGTTCGACACCAACACGCCCGGGTTCGTCTGGGCGCTGGCGGCGATCCGGTCGTGCTGCGGGTGGAGTTCGGAGGCGCTGCGGGCCTGGGACTTGGCGGTGGTCGCGGCGACGACCGCGCTGCTGATAGCCCTCGTGCGACGGGCCGGCGGGGCGGGCTACCCGGCGGCGTGGTTCGCCGCGGCGGTGGCGCTGTTCTACCCGTTCACGTCCGAGTTCTGCCACTGCCAGCGCGACGTGTGGATGCTTTTGCCCGCTGCGGCCGCGGCGTGGCTGCGCCTGCGGCGGGTGGGGTCGTCACCTAACCCCCCGGCCCCCTTCCCTAAAAGGGAAGGGGGAGAACGAGCCAACCCCCTGCCTGTCTCCCCTTCCCGCTTCGGGGAGGGGCCGCGGGAGGGGTTGGCTTGGGCCGTCGTCGAAGGTCTCCTCTGGGGCATGGCCGTCTGGCTCAAGCCGCACGTTATCGTTCCCGCGTTCGCCGTCTGGCTGGTGTCCGCGGTGTCGATCTACAGGGCCGCGGGCTGGCGGCGCGCGCTCGCCGACGCCCTCGGCCTGCTCGTCAGCGGGTTGCTCGCCGGCGGCCTCGGCGTCCTGTGGCTGGTCCGGTCCGGGGCGTGGCCGTACTTCGTGGACGTGTTCACCAACTGGAACCCGGAGTACGTCGCCCAGACCTGGGTGGAACTGCCCGACCGACCGCTGCGGACGTTCGAGTACTTCCCGCCGTGGAGCCTTTTGCACCTGGCGGCGGTGCCGCTGGCCGTCGCCGGGTTACGCGGCACGCGGCCGGCGCGGGCGGTCCTCGGGGCGCTGTACCTCGGGTGGTTGCTCCAGGCACTCGTCCTGCAAAAGGGGCTGGATTACGTTCACGTCCCGGAGACGCTGCTGGCGATGGCGGTCCTCGCCGGTCATCGCTGGGCGGTCGGGTTTCCGTTCCTGGTCTGGTTCGCCGTCACCGGCGTCGCGCTGAACCTGACCGGCACCGGTCCGGCCGTGGCCTCGTTCAACCGATGGATCCCGGCGGTGCGGCTGGAGCGGCACCCGCTGGCCGACCCGGCGGTGCTGGCCGTCTGGCCGCGGTGCTGGCGGGAAGGGAGCACGCCGGAGCTGCGCGACCGGCTCGGCCAGTACGTTGACGTACACTGCGGCACCCGCTGGGAAGACCTCGACCGCGTCGCCCGGTTCCTGCGGACGGTCGAGCCACCACTGGGCGACCGCGAATTGACCTGCTGGCACGACAGCACCCACCCGCTGTACCTGATGCTCGGCGTGGAGCCGTCCACCCGGTACATGCACTTCGGCACGGTCTTTAGCCTGCGCGGCAAGGTCGATGTGATCCGGGCCGAGGTCGCGGCCAGCCGTCAGCGGTACGTGGTCAGCGACCTGCGGCGGATGACGTACCGGCTGGCCGACGCCTACGCCCCCGGGGCGCACGGCGAGCACTCGCTGCCGGGATGGTTCCCGCGGTCGCAGCGGGGCGTCTTCCCGTGGAACCAGCCGGTGGTGTTCCGGTCCGGGCGGTACGTCGTCCACCGGGTCGAGGAGCCGATCGGCGAGATCGACATCCCAGCGTGGGAGAAGCTGGACGAACTCGGGCCGGGGGGAGAGTGACCCCCGGGACCGCGGCCGTCCCGGCCGCTCTTGCTCCGCATGGCGGAGGCGTA
>DASSAT010000397.1:0-3930 GCA_035699305.1 Fimbriiglobus sp.
CCGCCGCCACCTAACCCGCCGCCCCCAAAACCGCCGCCGCCGAACCCGCCGCCCCCGCCCAGCCCGCCGAGGCCGGTCGTGGTGCCGCGGGAGAACAGCTGCGCCAGTAGCTGGGCGGTGACGCTCGCGTCCGCCCGGTGAAGGGTGAAGACGTTTACGAACGCCTTCGCGGCCGAGGTCGTATCCAGCTGGCCGATCAGCGCCTCCAAGAGTCGCATGGTCTGCGCCGGGGCGGCGATCACCAGCGAGTTGGTCCGCGTGTCCGGGATGATGTGGACGTCTGCGAGTAGCCCGGACTCGACCGCCTGGCCGTCCGGCCCGACGAACCGCAAGCCGGTGGACTTAGTGGTCAGTCCTGTGAGCGTCTGCGTGGCGGAGCCGAGGCCGCCGGCCCCGCCGCCGCCCAGACCGCCGCCGAGCCCGCCGCCGAGTCCGCCACCGATGCCACCGCCCAGACCGCCGCCGCCGCCGAGGCCGCCCAACCCGCCGCCGCCGCCCCCGCCGAACCCGCCGGTCGCCGTCGGGCCGAACCCGCCGCCCGCGCCGCCCGGCAGCGTCGCCCCGGCCTGGGCCGAGAGCATCGGGTTGAGGATCGACGCCAGCAGCGCCCGGTTCAGCGTGTTGCTCAGCTCGTCGGCGAAGGCGTTCCGCAGGCGGATCACCTTCACCTCGTTGACCGCTGGCGTCGTCGCGGTGTCGAAGTACCGGATGAGTTTGCCGATGTCCTGCTGGTCGGCCGCCCCCGCCTGGACGAAGACGGTGTTACTGGCGATGTCGTACGTCACCCGGATGCCGTTGCTTTGCAGGTTCTCGCCGGGGTAGCGCTGGTTGAAGAAGTTCTGGATCTGCTGAGACACCACCTGGGCCGACGCCCTCTGGAGCGGGTATTTCGCCGGCTCCATCTGCATGGCGTTAGGCTGGTCGAACCGCTTGATCTCCTCGACGATGCGGTCGCGCTGGCTGCGCGGCACGGCGATCAGGATCGCGTTCTGCCGCGGGACCGGGAAGATCAGCACCGACCCGACGGTCTGCTGCTGCTGGCCGCCGCCTCCCTGTCCTCCGAACCCGAACCCGCCGAACTGTGCCGGCACGACGGACCCGCCGCCGGAGACGCCGATCTGGAGCCGGGAGAAGACCTGCGACAGGGTGTTCACCAGCCCGGTCGCGTCCTGGTACTTCAGGTGCACCAACTCGATGACGATCTCGGCCTCCTTAGCCGGCCCCGCCTGGAGCATCTGGAGGAACTTCTTGATCGCCTCGATTTCCTGCTTAGTCTTGCTGCGGAGGACGAGGACGCCGAGGTCCGGCAGCGCCTGGGCGCTCAACTCGGCCGACGGCGTCGGCGCCTGGACGGGCGTGAGGACCGTCGGCGGCTGTCCGCCGGGCTGGGCCGGCCGCTGCTTGGGAGGCTGGGGCGGCTGGGTGCCGACCGCCACCTCCGGCAGCTGCGGGATCGGAAGCCCCGGCTCCTGGGCCGAGGTCAGGAAGAGCGAGTGGGTCGGGTCGGTCGGCGGGGCTGGCTCATCCGCGGCGTACTCGGTCGGGGGGTCAACTTCGGGGTCGTAGATCAGGGCCGAAGGGGCGTCCGTGCCCCGGTAGTCAAAATTTAGGAACCCTCCGGGCAGGTCGAGGGAGGACCGCTGCCGGCCCCCGCGACTGCCCCCGCCGCGATTGCCGCCGCCGCGGTCGCCACCGCCGCCGCGACTCCCGCCGCCGCGGCTGCCGCCGGGGGTGAACCGGCTCCCGCCGCCGGGGTTGAACCCGCCGCGGTTGCCGCTGAACCCGCCGAACCCGCCGAACCCGCCGCGGCTGCTCCCACCGAAGCTGCCGCGGAAGCCACCGCCGCCGAACCCGCCGCGGAACCCGCCCATGTTCTGCTGCTGCGTCGGCTGGGTGAGTTCCTTGCCCTGGAGCGCCTCGACCGCGTTCTGGGCCTGGAGCGGGCTGAGTCCCTCGATCTTGACGATCTCGACGTAATCGGCGGTCGCCTGGGCCGCGTCGTCCAGTTCCTTCACCAGGGCGTGGACGTCCTTGTACAGGTCGTCGGTGGAGTTGACGATCAGCCGGTTACTGATGTCGTCGGCCTCGACCGACAGGGCGACCACGTTGTCCGAGCCGCCGCCGGGGATCGGGAACGGGAACGGCGACCGCCCGCCGCTGCGGCCGCGGCTGTTGGTCCGCCCGCCCGGTTGGGCGCCGGTGGCGTTCTGGAACACCCCGCGGACGACCGGCAGCAGGTCCACCGCCCGGGCGTGTTGCAGGGCGATGGTGTACGTCTTCATCACCCCGCCCTCCGGCGGCACGTCGGAGTCGATCGCCTTGTCCAGCAGTTTGCGGATGGTCAGCATGTCCAGGGCGGACGCCTTGACCACGATCAGGGAGTTGCTGGTCTTCTCGGCGACGACGCGGACGCGGCCGGCGGTCGGGTCGGTCGGGGCGCGGGCGCCGGCCGCGGCGAACTGGGCGAACATCGCCAGCGGGTTGAACCCGCCCCGGCCGCCGCGGCCGCGCTGCTGCGGCTGGTTCTGCTGCGGCGGGCCGTTGAACACCTCGTCGATGGTCCGGGCCGCGTCCTCGGCGGCGACGTTCTTGAGCCGGATCACGTCGTACCGCTCGACCGCCTTGTCGCCGGACTGCAGGATGATCCGGGCCATCTTCGCCAGCGCCTCGCGGTACTCGGGGTCGCCGCCGGAGATGATCAGCCGGTCGCCCGCCACGATGATGACCGGCGGCCGCTCCGGGCCGACCGGCGGGGCCGGCTCCGGCTTCTTCGGCTCCTGCGGCTCCGGCGCCTTGGCGACGACGTACTCCACCGGCAGCCGGTCCGGCGCCCGGGAGGTCTTGTTCGGCACGGTCTTCGGGTCGGGGGCCTTCTCCGGCGGCTTCGGCTCCTCCTTGCGGCCGCCGGGGACGATGATGGTCGGCGGCGCCTTGCCCATCTCCTTCATCATCTGGGCCAGCGCGTCGGCGAGGGCGGCCGCGCTCCCCTTCTCGATGGTGATGACCCGGGTGTTGCCGCCGCCGGTCGTGGTCCCCGCGATCCCGGTCGTCGGCAACTCCTCGCCGAGCGCGCCGATGATCGTCTTGGCCTCGGCGATCTGGCCCGGGGTGCCGCGGAGCAGGACGCCGACCTGGGTGCCGTCGGTGCGGGCCTCGACGAACAGCCCGGCGGTGCCGTTGGAGCCGGACGTGCCGAGCGACGACTTGAGTGAGTCGGCCGTCTTGGTCGGGTCGAGCAGGGCCAGCGGGACGAACTCGACGACGGCGTTCGGCTTGGTGTCGGCCCCGGTCTTGAGCAGGCTGGCGATGTCGAAGTGGTCGGCCGGGAAGGCGTAGACCATGACCTGGCTGCTGCCCGGCAGGGCGCTGACCTGGACCACCTGCGAGTTCTTGTACTGGGCCTTGAGGATGTTGACGTAGGTGTCGGCGGTCCCGGCCGGGACGTTGTAGATGATGGTGGTGGCGCTGCCGGTCGGCCGCGGCCGGGCGCCGTCCTCCCCGACGTCGTTCTCCTTGAGGAACTTCTGGGCGACGGCCAGCTTGTCCGCCGGCCCGGTCATCATGATGGCGTTCTTCCGCTCATCGACGACGATCTGGACGCTCTTGAACCGGCCGCCGGCGCTGGGCGGAGGGCTGCCCGACCGGTCCCGGTCCCGATCCCGGCGGAAATCCCCGCCGGGGTAGCCGCCGTAGGGCTGCGGGTAGCCGCCGTACGCCGGCTGACTCATGCCGCCGGTGATCGAGGTGACGGTGGTGTCCTTGTCGGACAGCAGCTTGGTCAGCCTCTCAGCGTACTCCAGGGCCGAGATGTACTTGCACTGGTAGGTGAGGGTGTCGCCGACGCCCGAGCCGGTCTCCAGGTCCTTGAGGTAGTTGAGGATGTTCTGGACGTTGCCGACCTTGTCCTGGACGACGACGTGACTGGCGCCG
>DASSAT010000398.1:0-14492 GCA_035699305.1 Fimbriiglobus sp.
TTTGCGTTGAGTGCCATCCAGACCGCTCCCGCCATCATGGCAAAGGCCGCGTAACCGAGTCCCGCCGCCGGGCCGACGTACCGGAACAACATCCCGACGACCAGGCTCGCGGCCACGTCCCCCAGCCCGTTGACCACCGCCAGCACGCCGAACGCGGTGCCGTGGACCGCCCGGTCCGGCACCAGGTCCGGCACGATCGCCGGTTCCAGCGCCTCCTGGACCGCCATGTACACCCCGGCCAGCGCGAACAGCGCCGCCCAGCCGACCAACGAACCACTTCCACTCAAGACCAACCCGGCGAACCCGGCCATCGTCGCGGCCGCGATCAGGTAGCCGCCGACCAGCACCCGGACGTGCCCGATGTGGTCGCCCAACCACCCGGCCGGGAACGCGGCCAGCGCCTGGCAGAAGTTCCGCCAGGCGTACAGCAGGACGGCGATCACTGCCGCCTGTTCCAGCTTCGCATCGGGCGACTCGGCCAGGGAGTTGACCGCGGCCAGGATGAGCAGGGTGTGGGCGAAGTCGCCAATACCGAACAGCCCGACCCCGACCAGGAACCGCCGATAACCCGCCGGCATTGCCCGCACCGACGCCCCGAGCCGCAGCCCCGGCTTCGGGGTGAACCGCTGCTCGCGGACCATCCGCCAGAACACGAGCGCCGCGCCGAGGCCAGGGACCAGAGTGAACCAGAACGCCAGCCGGTACGAGCCGGTGGCGTCCGTCCCGTCGAGGACGCCGGACCAGTCTCCGGCCGTCGCCCAGAGGACGCCGGCCGCGATCAGCGGCCCGAGGACCGCGCCGAGGGTGTCGCCGGCCCGGTGGAAGCCGAACGCCTTGCCGCGGTCGGCCGGGGCCACCGCGTCGGTGATGATGGCGTTGCGCAAGGGGCCGCGGATGCCCTTGCCCAGCCACGCCAGGGACTTCGCCAGCATCACCAGCGGCCAGCCCGCCGCCACCGCGCAGAAGGCGAACGCCACCCCGGTCAGGGCGTACCCGCCGACGACGAACGCCTTGCGCTTGCCGATGCGGTCGGAGTACCAGCCGACCAGCAGCTTGGCGGCGTTGGACAGGAACTCGGCCACCGCCTCGATCGCCCCCATGACCTGGGCGGCCAGCCCGAACGGCAACCCCAGCGCCAGCAGGAATGTCGGCAGCAGCGCGGACGCCAACTCGTAGCCGACGTCGGCCAGGAAGCTGGTCAAGCCGGCGCCGATCACCGTGCGGTTGAACCAAGACATAATTCACCGTGGAGGGCGCGGAGGGCGCAGAGGAAAGACAGAAGAATGTTTACAGAACTCTACTCTGCCTTCCTCTCTGCGCCCTCCGCGCCCTCCGCGGTGAATCTCTTCTTCAGAACACCGTCACCGCCCGGACCAGCTCGTCGTGGGTGATCGGCCGGTCGGTCGGGAAGAGGACGTACGCCGATGGGCTGTCCGAGCAGTCCACGATCAGCTGCCGCGGGTTCGGCACGTTGAACCCGGTGTCGGTCGGGATGTGACCGCTGACCAGCAGGTCCGCGTCCACCTTGCGCAGGAACTCCGCGGCCGTCGCCTCCGACGTGTCCCGGCCCCACAGGAGGCCGTACACCATCCCGCCGGGGACGAAATCCGCGTCCTCGTACCGCTCGGCCTCCAGCCGCTGTGGGTCGAACACCTCCAGGTCGCGGCCGGGGATGAGGCTGTGGCTGACGAACACCCGGTTGGGCGTCCGCAGCGCCAGCGGCAACGCCCGGAACAGGTCGCAGTACGCCCGGTACACGTCCGGTCCCGCGGCCCCGTAGGTCTCGCCGACCCCCTGGCGGAACAGGGCGTTGAGCGGCTCGTCGGACTTGCCGATCGGGCGGTCGGTCCACTGGGCCAGCTCGTGGTTGCCGGGCAGCAGGTGGACGCGGGTCGGGAACTGGCACTTCAGCGCCGCGAACAGGTCCACCAACTGGTGCGACTTGTCGCCGCCGGACGGGTAGCGGAACGGGCCGTGGATGACCTCTTGCAGGACCAGGTGCCGGGCCGGGTGTTCGGTGAGGTCGGCGGCCTGGAGCAGCGCCTGGAAGTTGGGGACGTGGCCGTGCAGGTCGCCGGCGACGAGGAGTTCGGTGCAGTTCTGCAGCCGGACCAGGTGGCCGGACCGGCCGGGGGTGGCCTTCACGAAGTCGATGGCCCGGCGGAGGATGTTGAGCATCCGGTCCGGCGGCGGCATGGGACGGTCTCCGTGCGGTGGGGGTACTCCGTACTTTACGACGCGGCCGGCCCCTTGCCGCGGGCGGGCGGGTTCGCAGAATGCCAGTGAACCCGACCGCCGACATCTCAACCCGCCCGCCGCCCCGACACCGCCCCGGCCCGCGGACGGACCCGGCATGGAATTGTCCCGGAACCTGAAGATCGATAGCGTCGCCCGGCTCCGACCCGGCGAGCCGCGGCAGGTGGAGGCGGACCGCCCGGTGGCCGACGCCGTCGCCGCCATGCGCGAGCACCGGGTCGGGTGCCTGCTGGTCATCCGCCAGGGGAGGCTGGTTGGCATCTTCACCGAGCGCGACCTGCTGACCCGGGTGCTGGCGACCGGGCTGCCGCTGGCGACTCCGCTGCGCGAGTGCATGACCGCCGACCCGGTGACGGTCGGCCCGAAGGACCCGGTCCGGGCGGCCGTCCAGAAGATGCAGGACGGCGGCTACCGCCATCTGCCGGTGATCGACGAGGACAGCCGGCCGGTCGGCATCCTCTCGGCCAAGCGGATCATCCGCTACCTGTGCGAGCACTTCCCGCAGGTGGTCTACTGCCAGCCGCCCGACCCACACAACAACTACCCAGACTCCCCCGACGGGGCGTGACTACCTGGGACCGCGGCCGTCCCGGCCGCTCGTGTTTCACACAACTGAGCACTCAGGTGTCACCGGAGGCCCCCGACTCGGGGAGCAAGAGCGGCCGGGACGGCCGCGGTCCCGGGGTAACGCCGCATCCGAAGTTATCGGCCGGCGCTGGGCGGATCGACAGCCCAACCGGCAGTGGGCACCCGACGGTTAAAATTTGCCCGCCTCGCGCGGAACCATCCGATATAAAGACAGCACAGGCCCGCTGCCACACCGGAGGCCTGGTTCACCTGTTTCACGTTGTCCGCCGAGGTCCGCAATGACCCCCCCCACCGGGTCCAGCGGGGTGGCCGCCCCACCAGCCCCGTCCGTTACCCGAAACCGTCCGCACACCACCCAAGAAGTCGAGTCGGTAACTATTCGGTTCGCCGGCGACTCCGGCGACGGCATGCAACTCGCCGGCACCCAGTTCACCAACACCTCCGCCCTGCTCGGCAACGACATCGCCACCTTCCCGGACTTCCCGGCGGAGATTCGCGCACCGGCCGGCACCCTCCCCGGCGTCTCCGGGTTCCAGGTCCACTTCTCCAGCCACGACATCCACACCCCCGGCGACGTGCTCAACGCCCTGGTGGTGATGAACCCGGCCGCGCTCAAGACCAACCTCCGCGACCTGGAGTCTGGCGGCATCCTGGTCGTCAACTCGGATGCCTTCGGCCCCAACGACCTGGAGAAGGCCAAGTACAAGGTCAACCCGCTCGAAGACGGCACCCTGACCGGGTACAAGGTGGTGCGGGCGCCGATCACCAAGCTGACCCGAGAGGCGGTCGCGGAGTGCAAGCTCACCCCGCGTGAGGCCGACCGGTGCAAGAACTTCTTCGCCCTGGGCCTGGTGTACTGGCTGTACGAGCGGCCGCTGGAGACCACCCTGAAGTGGATCCGCGACAAGTTCAGCAAGAACCCGCAGTTCGTGGACGCCAACAGCCGCGCCCTCAAGGCCGGGTACAACTACGGCGAGACGGTCGAGCTGCTTCCCGTGCAGTACCGGGTCGCCAAGGCGAAGATCGCCCCGGGCACCTACCGCAAGATCATGGGCAACGAGGCGCTGGCCCTCGGGCTGGTCGCCGCTGCCAAGCAGGCGAACAAGACGCTCGTCTACTCCGGCTACCCGATCACCCCGGCCAGCTCGATCCTCGAACAGCTCGCCGAGATGCGACGGTTCGGGGTCAAGACGCTGCAAGCCGAGGACGAGATCGCCGCGGTCGGCGTCGCCATCGGGGCGAGCTTCGGCGGGGCGTTGGGCGTCACCGGCACCAGCGGCCCCGGCATCTGTCTGAAGTCCGAGGCGATCGGGCTGGCCGTGATGACCGAGTTGCCGCTGGTGGTCCTCGATATCCAGCGCGGTGGCCCGAGCACCGGGCTGCCGACCAAGACCGAGCAGGCGGACCTGCTCCAGGTGATGTTCGGCCGCAACGGCGAGTGTCCGGCGGCGGTCCTGGCCCCGCAGTCGCCGACCGACTGCTTCGACATCGCTATCGAGGCGGTGCGGATCGCCACCCGGTTCATGTGCCCGGTGTTCGTGCTCTCCGACGGGTATCTGGCCAACGGCTCCGAGCCGTGGCAAATCCCCGACGTGGCGAAGCTACCGAAGATCGAGATCAAGCACCCGACCGAGCCGAACGGCGAGGCGAGCGGTGCCGCGCACGAGAACGGGGCGGGCGAGCCATCGAAGTACCTGCCGTACAAGCGGGATGATCTGCTGGCCCGGCCGTGGGCGGTCCCCGGCACGCCGGGGCTGGAGCACCGCATCGGCGGCATCGAGAAGAAGGACGTGACCGGCAACATCAACTACGAGCCGGCCAACCACGAGCACATGGTCCGCACCCGGGCCGCGAAGATCGCCGGCATCGCCCGGACGATCCCGGACATGCCGGTGCAGGGGCCGGCCGACGCCGAGCTGTTGGTGATCGGCTGGGGCGGCACCTACGGGTCGATCACCACCGCGGTGCAGCGGTGCCAGCGGAGGGGCCTCAAGGTGGCGCAGGCGCACCTGCGCTACCTCAACCCGATGCCGCAGAACACGGCCGAGGTACTCGGCCGGTTCAAGAAGGTACTGGTGCCGGAGCTGAACGCCGGGCAGCTCTTGTGGCTGTTGCGGGCGAAGTACCTGGCGCCCGCCGAGGGGCTGAACAAGATTCAAGGGCGGCCGTTCCTCGTGTCGGAGATCGAAGCCGCGATCGAGAAGATGTTAGGTTGACGTGCCCCAAGCCCACGGACGGCAGTCCGTGGGCTTTGTTCCACTACCACACCACCTACCTTCCAATAAATCCCATGTCCGCGACGACTTCGCTTCCGACGCTTACCGCCAAGGACCTGACCTCCGACCAGGAGGTCCGCTGGTGCCCCGGGTGCGGCGACTACTCCATCCTCGCCCAGATGAAGAAGGCGCTGCTGTCCGTCGGCATACCCCGCGAGAAGATGGTGTTCGTCTCCGGGATCGGCTGCTCCAGCCGCTTCCCGTACTACATGAACACCTACGGGTTCCACACCATCCACGGCCGCGCCCCAACCTTCGCCACGGGCTTGCGGCTGGCCAACCCGGACCTCCAGGTCTGGGTTGTCACCGGCGACGGCGACGGCCTGTCCATCGGCGGCAACCACCTGCTGCACGCCCTGCGGCGGAACATGGACCTGAAAATCCTCCTCTTCAACAACGAGGTCTATGGGCTGACCAAGGGCCAGTACTCGCCGACCAGCCGGCCCGGCACCAAGACCAAGACCAGCCCGACCGGCTCGTTCGATACGCCGATCCGGCCGCTGACGCTCGCCCTCGCCGCCGAGGCGACGTTTGTCGCCCGGACCATCGACGTGGACGTGCAGCACCTGGTCGCCACCCTGCAGAAGGCGGCCGCCCACCGGGGGACCGCGTTCGTCGAGATCTACCAGAACTGCAAGATCTTCAACGACGGCGTCTTCGAGTACGCCACCGATAAGTCGATGAAGGCCGATAGCGTGCTCTACCTGGAGCACGGTAAGCCGATGGTCTTCGGCAAGGACCGCAACCGCGGCATCTGGCTCAACGGGTTCAAGCCCGAGGTGGTCGAGGTCGGCAAGGACTGCGGGCTGGACGACGTGCTGGTCCACGACGCGAAGGCCCCCGAGCCGACGCTGGCCACGCTGCTGAGCCGGATGACCGGCCCCGAGTTCCCGGAGCCGGTCGGTATCCTGCGGGACGTGCCGAAGCCGACCTACGAGGAGCAGCTCGACCGGCAGATCGCCGACGCCATTGCCAAGAAAGGCCCCGGCAAGATCGAGGACCTGTTCCAGGCCGAGGACGTGTGGACCGTCGAGTAGCTTTGAGCGGTGAGCGATGAGCGGTGAGCTTGATACAACAGCCCGTGGCCGGGAGGGGATTCCGGCCGCGGGCTGTGCGCCTTCTGACCGGCTCACCGCTCACTGCTCACCGCTCATCGCTCTGCCATGATCTGTCCTCTCTGCGGCTACACGCGAAACCTGCCTGGGGCGGACTGGTGCATCTGGTGCCTGTTCGACCTGGCGGCGATCGACCGGCCGGCCCCGTCCGACCGGGTCGAGCACAGCCTGATGACCGAGCCGGTATCGGCGCTCGGCCCGCGGGAGCCGGTCACGGTGCCGGCCGGCGCCGACCTCGGGTGCGCGGTCCGGGCGATGATCGCCGGGCAGGTCGGGGCGGTGCTGGTCACAGACCCGACCGGCAAGTTGGTCGGCATCCTCACCGAGCGCGACTTCCTGACCAAAGTGGCCGGGACCAACGGCTTTAGCGAGCGGCCGGTCGCGGCGTTCATGACCCGCCACCCGGAGACGGTCACGGCTGACGACCCGCTGGCGTTCGCCCTGGGCAAGATGGCCGGCGGCGGCTACCGCCACCTGCCGGTGGTCGCCGGCGGCAAGCCGGTCGGCGTCGTCTCCGTCCGCGACATCCTCCGTCACGTCGTCCGAATTTGCCGGGACGTCTGACGATCGCTCGCGATTGACAGACCCGGCACCTTGTAATATAAATCAAGAACGTGATCGGCGGCTCGCGGGCAGGGAGGCCGGCCGTGTACGAACCGATCGTCATCTGGGACCTGGAAGATGACCCCGACGGGAACTACGTCCATATCGTGGTCGAACACGGGATCACCCAGGACGAGGTCGAGGAGGTCGTGGGCAACCCGAGGAATCCGACGGTCGCCAGCGATTCGTCCGATCGTCCGTTGACGTTCGGATGGACTTCGACCGGCCGACACCTCGGCGTCGTATGGGAGCGGGTGTTAGACGACCCGTTCACGATCAAGCCGGTAACCGCATTCGACGCCCCGCCGCCCGGGAGGAGCCGACGATGAGCGTGCGACGTGAGTATCGCAAGACGGGGCGGACGCCGGAGCAACTGGCCGAACTGCGCGCGGTTCGCGAACGCTACCAGCGGGAAAAACCGTCACCCGAACAGGCTCTGGCTGCCAGCGGTCAGACTGACTTCCTTCCCTTGGGGGAGGTCGTTCTCCTCCGGCAGATCGCGACCGAGTTGAAACGGGAACGCGAGCGCAAAGGCATGACTTTGGCCGAACTCTCCTCCCGGTGCGGCATCGACCAGGCGGCCCTTTCGCGGCTGGAGAACGGCAAGGTGGACAACCCGACCATCGACACCCTCTACCGAGTCGCGGCCGCGCTGGATAAGGTCGTCTGTTGCGTCTTGCGTGACGCGCCTCCGGCTTGTCCGGCCTGAGGGCCGCCGTCTCGCACCCCCTCCACGTCGTCCGAATTTGCCGGGACGTCTGACCCGCCTGGCCGACCCGCCGCGGCAAATTCCCGAATCCGCATTGACGCCGGCCCGCCGCCGGGGAACGCTTCCCCCGACCGACGGCCCGGCCGCTCGCTCGGCGGCCCGCAACCACCCTTACCGACAGTCACGGCAAGTTCCCCCGGGTGGGGGCCGGGCACCGTTCGCCCCGTTCGGAGGTGGGTCTCATGTCGTCGCGTCGTTGCGCCTGGGACCGCGGCCGTCCCGGCCGCTCTTGCTACACGAGTCGAGGGCCTTTGATGTCAATCCAGCACCCCGACCCGCATAACAAGAGCGGCCGGGACGGCCGCGGTCCCAGGGGGGGGTTCACGCTCATTGAGCTGTTGGTAGTGATCGCCATCATCGCCATCCTCATCGGCTTGTTGCTACCAGCCGTGCAGAAGGTCCGCGAGGCCGCTGCCCGGACCCAGTGCACCAACAACCTCAAGCAGTGGGGCCTGGCGGTCCACAACTACCACGACGCCCGCGGCGAACTGCCCGCCCCCCGGGCGATCGTCCGCACGAGCACCGGCCAACTCGTCGGCGCGTACTCGATCGCGTACTTCGCCAGCATCCCGGCCAACGCCGACACGGTCGGGTCGTGGATGACCCGGGCGCTGCCATTCATCGAGCAAGAGAACCTGTTCCGGCCGGTCGAGGCGGCGGCGACCACCGGCCAGTTGTACACCGCGTTCCAGGCCATGATGAAGACCCGGGCCAAGGTCTGGGTCTGCCCGTCGGACCCGCTGGCGACGCAGGCCCACAGCAGCGGGGCCGCCATCACCAGCTACCTCGGGGTCACCGGCAACGACGAGTGGGTCGAGGGCGGCGTCCCCGGCAGCAACGCCCGCAACGGAGCGTTCGCCGTCCACACCCGGACGTACTCCTCGTCCCGGAAGTCGGTCCGGCTGGCGGGCTTCTCCGACGGGACGAGCAACTCGCTCCTGGCTGGGGAGCGGCCGCCGTCGCACGACCTGTACTGGGGGTGGTGGGCGTACAGCGACAACGACAGCATCCTCGCCCTGCCCAACACTGAGCGGTTCGTCAGCGGCTGCGCGTACCCCGGCCTCTTCAAGCCGGACGTGGCGACGAACAAGTGTGCCGCCACCCACTTCTGGAGCGCCCACGCTGGCGGCGCCAACTGGCTCTTCGGCGACGGGTCGGTCCGGTTCGCCACCTACGCCTCCTACGACGTGCTGCGGAAGATGGCGAGCATCACCGGCGGCGAGGTCGCCACGCTGCCGTGACCCTCTTTGGGAGGGCGAGGCTCCTGCCGAGCCGAGCTTGAAGAGGCTCGGCAGGAGCCTCGCCCTCCCAAAGACCGTCTTGCGAGGTCGATCATGCGCGTGCGAACGTCCGTCTGGGCCGCCCTGCTGGGCGGCCTCTTCGCCGCCGGGTGCGACGGCGACACCCCGACGGTCCGGGGCCGGGTGACGGCCCACGGCAAGCCGGTAGTCTGGGGCAGCGTCACCCTGGTGGACGCGCGCGGCGGCTACCACCAGGCGCTGCTCGACCTCGACGGCAACTACGAGATCGACGGCGTGCCGACCGGCGCGGTCAAGGTCGGGGTGGTCAGCGACAACCCGGCCGGCCGGGTCGCAGGGCGGGGAGTGGTCCACCCCCGGGCGGCGGGCCAGGCCGCGGTGCAAGACCCGCGCGAGGCGCTGGGCTTCCGCCAGGACACCGGGTCGGGGCCGCCGAAGCCGCCGCCCGGGGCGTGGTTCCCGATCCCGGAGCGGTACGGCGACCCGCACTCGTCCGGCTTGACCGGCGAGGTGAAGTCCGGCCGCGCGAGCGAACTGAACATCGTGCTGCGGTAAGGAACGGCCCGGAGCGGGAAATTGCTTGCCGGAGCCGGTGGACTCGGGTTAGGATTATCGACGGCGGGAACTCGCAACCCGCCACGACCCCACGGAGACGACTCGCACCCCACACGTAGGACCGTGCGCCACCACTGGATAGGGCCGAAGTGAACGGGCCGCCCGCCCGTTGACCGGCCGCGAAATGAGGTCCGTAAGGGTCTCCGCGTGGAAGGTATGCGCGCGGTTTCAACACTTTTCGCTTGACCGCCACCCGGCCCACCTTATCGTCTTAAGGTGAGTCGAGTGGGTTCTCTTGCCTTCGCTGCCAGTCCGAACCAACTCCGCTCGGGATCGCTCGCGGCCGCCGACTTCGGCCCGCCCGTGGGCGTCTGACCTCCCTTTTCCGTCGCGTGTCTCGACCGGCCCGTCGTCGGGCGTGGTCGGCATCATTGCGGTCCGCGTCTTCTGGCCCCGGAGGTCTCCGTCATGTCATCACCGCGCGTCCGGCTCGACTGCTGCGCACCCTGGGACCGCGGCCGTCCCGGCCGCTCTTGCTACACCGATCAGGGTGATGGGCGGTCATCAGAAGTCCCCGACTCGCCCAGCAAGAGCGGCCGGGACGGCCGCGGTCCCAGGGGGGGCTTCACGCTGATCGAGTTGCTGGTGGTGATCGCCATCATCGCGATCCTGATCGGCCTGCTGCTCCCCGCGGTGCAGAAGGTGCGGGAGGCCGCCGCCCGGACCCAGTGTAAGAACAACCTCAAGCAGATCGGCCTGGCCTGCCACGACTACGAGTCGGCCAACAGCAAGTTCCCGCCGGGCCTCGCCGGGATCAACTACTCGACCTACGGCTACAACCTGCTCGGCACCAACTTCGGCGTGTCCGGCTCCTACGTCGGGGCGCTGGCGTACCTGCTGCCGTACGTCGAGCAGGACAACCTCCACCGCCAGTTGCAAGTAAACTGGGACCCGGCGGCGGCGTCCCCGGCGTGGTTCACCGTCGGCGCCAACACCGCCCCGGCCCAGGCCCGGGTCAAGACGTTCGAGTGCCCGTCGGCCAACAACACGGCCGCGGAGGGGTACGTGATGTACTGCGTACACACCCACAACGCCACCGATTACCAGGTCGGCTACCTGTACCTGCCGGCGTCCGCCGGCATCCCCCTGGGGGCGACCAACTACGTCGGGGTGGGCGGGTCGTTCGGGGTCATGGGGTTGGGGGCGACCGACGCGGAGAAGGGAGCGTTCACCCACTCCCGAGTGCTGCCGGCCGGCCAGACCAACCCGGTCGCCACCCCGCCGCGGCGCAACGGCGAGGTGACGATCACCGGCATCCCGGACGGGACGAGCAATACCATGCTGTTCGGCGAGTCGCTCGGCGGCGGGTGGTCCGGGTCCGCCAACCCCGACCAGAAGCTCCAGACTGTCTGGACGTGGATGGGGGCGGGCACCTACTCGACGCTGTGGGGCATCCCCCGGCTGGAGGACCGCTGGCCGTTGGACTGGTCGAGCAACCACGCCGGGGTCTGCCAGTTCGTCTTCGGCGACGGGTCGGTGCGGGCGGTGCGGGCGCCAGTCGCCAGTGCCAGCCCGATGACGTCGGACTACCGGGCGTTCCGCATCGCCGGGGCGATCGCGGACGGCCTGGTCCTCGACGCCAGCGCCCTCGGCAACTGAGCCGTTCTGCCTCGTGTGTAGGGTGGGTCAAGCGAGTCTTCGAGCGCCGACCCACCGGCGTCCAATGTAGTAGGCACACTCCGTGTGCCGTCGCCGGAACGGCACACGGAGTGTGCCTACTACATTCCCGGACGGTGGGTAGGCGCCCGCAAGGCCGGGCTTGACCCACCCTACAAGGCTCGGCAACTGAGCCTATGTGCGTCCGAGCCGCGACCGTCAGGGAGCGGTCTTTGCGCAACCGCTCCCTGACGGTCGCGGCTCGGATCAAACCTCCGGCTGCCGCCCCTCAACCTCCGAAGGTGCTCCCAATGCGAACGCTGATGTGTGCCGCGGCCGTCGTTGCCCTGCTCGGGGCTGTCGGCTGCGGTAGGTCGGACACGCGGCCGACCGTCGCCAGCGACAAGCCGGTCCTCCAGGGTCTCAAGGGCGGCGGCCGGGGCGGCGACAACGGGGCGAACCCGCCCGCGCACAAGGGGGCCGGCCGGTCGGCCCCGGTCGGCGGTCAGGGGCTTAAGAGCGCGGGAATCAAGTGAGGACCAGGCCGGCTACCGGACCGCGCCGCCATTGACGCGGATGGTCTGCCCGGTGATGAACGTCGCCGCGGGCGACGCCAGCCAGCACGCGGCGGCGGCCACGTCCTCCGGCAGCCCCCACACGCCCAGCGGCGTCTCCCGGCGGACGCGGTCCTGCCAGTCCGCGGACGCCGTCTCGCCCCAGGCGGTGCGGACCCACCCCGGGGCGAGGCAGTTCACCCGCACCTCCGGCGCCAGGCTCAGCGCGAGACTCCGGGTGAAGCACATCACCGCGCCCTTGACCGCGCCGAAGAGTTGTCCGCTGTCGCCGTCCATGCCCGTTTCGGCCTGGTCCCACCCGACCGTGAGGATGACGCCCCGGCCGTGGGCTTTCATCTTCTCGCCGAACGCTCGGGCGAGCCGCACCGTGGACTTCAGGTCCACGGCGATGAGTTCTTCGAGCTTCCGCTCGAAGGACCACTTTCCGGCTTCGCCGGTGAGGGTGTCGGCGCCCGCGTTTAACACCAGCACGTCCAGCCCGTCGCCCCAGCCTTCCGCGACGAGTCGGTCGCACGCGGCCGGGTCGCGGAGGTCGGCGGCGACGTGACGCCCCGGCGCGGGCCGTCGGCCGTGGGTGACGACCGCCGCGCCGTTGGCGCGGAATGCCTCGGCGATGGTTTTTCCGATTCCGCTGGTCGAGCCTGTGACGAGCGCACTCAGCCCCACAAGCCCACCCGTTGCCACGGGTGGGCGCGGCCACGCCCGGACCGCTCCCCTCGCTTCCGACGGCACCACTGCCAGGAGTCCCCGCACCGACTTCCCGCTCGTCGGGTGGACGGCGTCCCCCGCGATCTCGGCGAGCGGCACCAGCACGAACGCCCGCTGGTGCATCCGCGGATGCGGCACGGTCAGAGTCGGCGTGTTGATGACCCGGTCGCCGTACAGGAGTAGGTCGAGGTCGAGCGTCCGAGGCCCATCTTTCACCTCGCGGACACGGCCGCATTGATGTTCGATCTGGTGGAGTAGGGCGAGGAGGTCCTCGGGGGACGTGTCGGTTTCGACCGCAGCAACGGCGTTAAGGAACTTTCCCTGGCCTGCCGGCCCGCCGACTGGGTCCGTCTCGTACCACGCGGAGACGGCGAGCACCCGCAGCCCCGGCTCGGCCCGCAGGCGGCGCACGGCCGCGTCGAGGGTCGCGGCCCGGTCCCCGAGGTTGCTGCCCAGTGCGATGTACGCGACGACCATCGGCAACCTGAACGCGGCGACCCGAACGCAAAACGCAAAAGGCAAAACGCAAAAAGGAGGATACCACGTTCCCCCTTTTTGCGTTTTGCCTTTTGCGTTTTGCGTTACTTCTTGGCCGGGGCCTTGGTCGCGCCCTTGGCCTCGGGGGCCGGGGTCGCGGCGGCGGCACCGGGAGCACCGGCGGCGCCCGCTTCGCCAGCCACTTCTTCCTTCTTGACCTTCTTCTTGAGGACGACCTTCTGCACCCGGGTCTTCGGCAGGCCGAACGGGCTTTGGCCCTCGGCGAATTTGCCGTCCTCGAGCATCTTCAGGATGCGCTCAGACCGCTTCAGCACGCACCGGGTCCGGGTCAGCCCGCCCTTGCGCCTCAGGCTCTTGTCGATGGACATAGCAGTGTCGGTGTCGGTGTCGGTGTCAGTGGCCGGAAGGACGCATCCCTCGGGATAAGGTGTGATAGTATAACGCCTACGCTCGGATGGCAACCCGGCCCCGCGGGCCGTTCTTCGGGCTTCTCACTGACACCGACACTGGCACTGGCACTGCGAATGAAAGTCACCCTCGACTACGGCAAGACCGGGCTGGACGTGACCCTCCCCGCGGACCGGCTGCTCGCCCCGCCGCTGGCTATTCAGGATGCCCCACCGCTGGCCGACCCGCAGGCCGCGATTGACGATGCGCTGGCCAACCCGACCGGCACGAAGCCGCTCGCGGAGCTGGCGATGGGGAAGAAGACGGCGTGCGTACTGGTCTGCGACATCACCCGGCCGGTGCCGAACAAGCTGATCCTGCCGCCGGTGCTGCGGACCATCGAGGCGGCCGGGGTGCCGCGCGACGGCATCACGGTCCTCGTCGCCACCGGGCTGCACCGACCCAACGAGGGGGACGAACTGGTCGAGCTAGTCGGCGAGCACGTCGCAGCGAACTACCGGTGCGTCAACCACCACGGCAAGGCGACGGAGGAACACGACTACCTCGGCATCACCGACAACGGCGTGCCGATCTGGATCGACAACCGCTACACCCGGTCCGAGCTGAAGATCACGACCGGCCTAATCGAGCCGCACCTGATGGCCGGATACAGCGGCGGGCGGAAGGTGATCTGCCCCGGGATCGCCGGGCTGGAGACGGTGAAGGTGTGGCACGGCCCGCGGTTCCTGGAGCACCCGAAGGCGGACGCCGGCATCGTCGAGGGCAACCCGGTTCACGCGGAGAACACGAAGATCGCGCTCTTGGTCGGGTGCGACTTTATCGTGAACGTCTGCATCGACGGCAAGCGCCGGGTGACGTGGCTTGGCGCCGGCGACATGATCCGCGCCTGGGAGCGGGGCGTGGCGTTCTGCCGGGAGGTGGTGAAGGCGGGCGTGCCTCGGCCGGCGGACGTGGTGGTGACGAGCTGCGCCGGCTACCCCTTGGACACGACCTGGTATCAGGCGGTGAAGGGGCTGATCGGCGCCCTGCCGATCGTCAAGCCGGGCGGCACGATCGTCCTGGCCGCGAGCCTGACCGAGGGGTTGGGCAGCCCGGAGTTCCGGGCGCACCTGGCCGACTACGAGGCGAGCGGGCGCTACGACCGGCCGTCCGCGTCGGCGACGTGCGAGATGGACGAGTGGCAGTTGGTAATGGCGAGGAAGGTGCTAGCGCACTGCAAGGTGAAG
>DASSAT010000399.1:0-4237 GCA_035699305.1 Fimbriiglobus sp.
AAGACATTCCGCCGGACCGTGTTCTGCTGGGTCAGGGTCGCCTCGTCGCCGGTGACGCGCAGCCCCGGCTGGGCCGGCCGCTTGCTGGAAAAGACGTTGGTCTCGAACAGCCGCCACTCGTTGCGGCTGAGTTGCCACACTTCCCGGCCCTGGACGTGGACACTCTCCGGCATCCCCTGGATGCGCATCTCCAGGTCGCCATCGAGTGACACCGCCCGATGGCGGTTCACGTCGTAATACACCTCCCGCGCCCGGTACACCTGGTCCACCGTGCGGTTGCCGACCGTGTCGGTGCTGAGGCTGCGGATGACGACGTTGCCGCTCAGGTAGATCTCGACCTCGGTCTTCTCGTCGGCCACCGTCGTCGTGTTCAGCCCGCCGGCGGCCTTGGCCCCCTTCGGCTGCTTCACCCAGGCGACGACGTTGTCGGCGGCGAACTCGACCTCCTGGAACCGGGCAGTCGTCCCGGTCCCGGACAGGTAGACCACGTCGATGATGATCCCGCCGGTGTACACCCAGCGGGTGATGTTGTGCTCCTTGTCGATCGGCTCGGCCCGGAAGTTCGGCGCGACCGCGTACCGCGGCGCCCACCGGATCCGCTGGCGCGTGGCCGGCGGCAGGTTCACCTGGCCGCCTTCCGGCAGGACGTCCGACGGCGGCGCGGCCGGCTGCGGCAGGAACGGCTCCAGGCCCGCCGGCGGCGCCGGGGCCGGCAGCACGGACGGCGGCTCCGGCGGCCGCTGGAAGACGGTGACGCTCGACGAGTGCGGGACGACCCCGGGCGGGAACCCGATCGGCGCCGCCGGCGGGGCGGGGTCGGCGGCCAACAGAGGAAACGCCGCGGCCGCGACGGCGACCGCCAGTCCCCCGATGCCGTACCTCGCGGCGCGCCCTGCCACGGCCCCTCCGTGCTCGGTCCCCCAACCCGCGGCCGGAGGTCGGCCGGGGTGTCGATACCGCCCCCGATTCGGTGCTGAACGGGCGGCGAACTATAGGCGGCCGCGGAAGGGTGTCAAGCCGACGTGACCGGGCAGGTCCGGGCGGGCGTGCCGCCGTCGCCGGTCGCGTGGTACGATTGGTCATGCGGCCGCGCCCCCCGACCCCGGAAACCTCCCAGATGACCCGGACGTGCCTGCTCGCCGTGGTAGTGGTCCTTTCGCTCGGCGCCCGGGCCGACGCCGGGTTCGTGGTGGTCGTCAACACGACCGACGCGGCGGTCCGGTTCACCGTCGGCCACGCCCAGGCGGACCCTCGACCGTATTCGGTGGGGCCGCATGAGGTGAAACGGGTGCCGGTCGGCCGACACCCGGACCTCACGTTCGAGTCGGACGGCAAGCCGTTGCACTTCCGGCTCGCGCCGTACTCCGCTTATGCGTTCACGCGGTCCAAGGTCGGCATATCGTTTCAAGGGATCGAGCTGGCGGCCCCGCTGCCCAGGCCCGGGGACGTTCCCGAAGCGCCGCCGAAAGACCCCAAGCCGCTCGTCCTGGCCGTCCGGGTGATGGTCGATGACGCCGAGCCGCGCGCGCGGGCGGTCTGGGAGAAAGCCCTGCGGGCGCGGGTGGCCGCAGCGTCGGCGATCCTCGAAAGGGAGTGCGGGGTCACGCTGAAGGTGGCCGAAGTTGGCGAGTGGAGGTCCGACCCCCGGGCGCGGACTGTGGCCGCGCTGCTGAAGGACTTCGAGGCCGTCGTCCCGCCGGTCGGCCGCACCGTGGCACTCGGGTTCAGCAGCCGGCCGATCGCGCCGCCGACCGCCGCGGACCGCTGCGGCGCGGCCGCGACCGGCGGCCCCCTGCACCGCCACGTTCTGGTGAGCGAGTCGGCCCGGGTGTCCGAGGCGGAGCGGGTCGAACTGCTGGCACACCAACTGGCCCACCTGCTCGGCGCGGCCCACTCGCCGGACCCGCTGTCGCTGGCCCGGCCGACGATGGGCGACGGCAAGGCCCGGCTGGCTAAGTTCCGTATCGGCCTCGACCCGCTCAATGCCCTGGCCGTGGGCCTCTGGGTCGAAGAGATGCGAAGCGGAGAGTTGAAGGAATGGGGCGACCTGCGTCCGCCGACCCGGCAGCGGTTGGCCGCGGTGTACAAGACGATCGCCCACGCGCTGCCGGACGACCCGATCGCCAAGGACTATGTGGCGCGGCTCGACCGGCTCGCGCCGGCCGCGCAGAAAGTCGAGGCCAGGGCGCCAACCCTGACGGCGAAGCAGCAGGCGGTGCGGAAGGTGGTTCGGGCGGTGGCCATCCGGGCGGCGGACCTGAGCGAAAAGCCCGAGGCGGAGCGGCCGAAGGGGGACGACCTGACCGCCGAGCTGGTCCGCACCGCCGCCGCGGTTGCCGCCACCCAGGAGGAGGAGGTTCAGCCGACCGCTTTGCTGGTCGGGCTGGGGTTAGCGCTGGACCACTCGACGACGTTGCGCGACAACCTGCTGACCCGCACCTTCTGCCGGCCGGTGGAGTCCGACGCGGAACGGCGGGAGCGCGTGGCCGCGCTCGGCTCGCCGACCATGCGCGGCCGGCGGGACCTGTGTCAGCACTTCGTCGTGTCGGCGGCGCTGGCCGAGCTGCTCGAACCCGCGGCGGCCGAGGCGGCCGGGCTGCTCAAGGAGCGGCTGGACATGGCCGGGGCGAGCGGGTTCAGCTTCACTGACGTGGCCGCCGATTTCGCCGGGGTCGAGTTCGCGCGGGAGCTCCACCGCGACCGCCGAGCAGTCGCTCGGGCGAGCGTCGTGTTCGAGGTCAAGTCATTCGTCCCGGACGTGGCAGGGTTGGCCGAAGGGTTGTCGCGGGAGAAGTTCGAGACCGATTACGGGTCGGAGTCGGACCCGCGGTTCCGCAAGGTGCTCGACGACGTGCGCAAGCGGATCGCCGTACTGCGGGGATATATCAGGTAGTGGTCGATCTATCGCTCGATGTCGGGTATGGGGTAGAGGGCTTTGAGCTTCACGCGGGCGTCGGCGGTGGTGAATTGCCACCGCGTCCCCGCCTTCGTTGTATTGCGTGCGGCGGCCCAGGCTGTGAGGGCTGCTTCCATCTCGGCTTTGGTTTCAAACCGCCGCTTCCCCAAGCACTGACGCGACAGCACGCTCAGTTCCATCTCCGCCACATTCAACCAACTGCCGTTCACCGGCGTCGGCACCAGCCGCAACCGGCGTCGCAACCGGCCCGCCGTTTCGGCGTCAAATGCCTTGTACAAACTGGCGATATGATGCGTGTTCAGGTTGTCGCACACCAGCGTCACCCATTCCGCCTCGGCGTAATCGACCTCCAGCAGGTGCCGGACCTCCTCCGCCCAGTCGCAAGCCGTGCGGCTGTCGCGGCATCCCACCCGCCGCCAACCGTCGAGGGGGTTGTAAAACATAAACAGCGAGCAGGTGCCGTGGCGGTCGTACTTGTCATCGACCCGCCGCGGCCGGCCCGGCTTGAGCGGCAACGGGTCGAACACGTCCGATAGCAACTGCCGCGCCGCCTCGTCCATTGCGATTAACGGGTGCTTGGCGTCGTAGCGGGCCTGGTAGGTGTCGAGGACTTCTTCCATCGCGGCGACGAACCGTGGCCGGTCGGCCGACGCGATGCAGAAGCGTTCGGTCTTCCAGGGCTTGAGTTCGTTTTTTTTAGGCACTGCCGCACCGTCTCGGGGCAGACGCGGGTCACCACCTTGAGCCGAGCCAGTTCGTTGCAGAGCAGTTGCAGCGTCCAGTGGTCGCGGCCGTCCGGCGGCGTACTGCAGCAGAGTGTCACCAGGTGCGCCTCGGCTGGGCCGTCGAGAACCTTGGGCACGCCAGCATCGCACCGAGTGACGCGGGCCAACGTCCGGTCCACGCCGCCCTGGGCGAATTTCTTGCGGATGCGTTCGAGTTGTCGGACCGAGACCTGGACTTCGGCGGCGATTTCCTGATCGGTGTGTTGCCCCTCGGGGTGGGCTTCGTCGGCCAAAAGCAGAATGGTGGCCCATCGTTTCTTGGCTACGCCGATGGAACTTTGGCGGGTCATGCGTTCGAGTTCGGCCCGTTGCTCGTCCGAAAGGATGACCTTGTGCTTCGCGATGGATTTCGGCATCCTTGCCTCCGATGGGGGTGTCCGTCAGGCCACAGCCTACTCCATACCCGACACCGAACGATAGATCGACCAGTAGGTCGGGTCGAGTCTTCGAGACCCGACGCGGGGAATGTCGGGTCTCGAAGACTCGACCCGACCTACAAGAATCAGTCCGCCAGCCCGATCTTGGCTTCAACGAC
>DASSAT010000400.1:0-5131 GCA_035699305.1 Fimbriiglobus sp.
GGGAGGGGTAGAACGGCAAGCAAGACTCATCCCGGTGCCGGCGGCGCCGATAGTTTCCCGGAGTCGCCGGTCCGGTCGCCGCGCAGGATGACGATGTCGGCCACGACCAGGGCGAGCTTGTCCGGGTCGATCGGCTTGACCAGGTGGATGTCGAACCCGGCCGCGGCGGTCTGGCCGCGGGCGTCGTCGTCGCCGTGGGCAGTGACGGCGACCAGCGGGAACGGCTTGTCGCCGGCCCACGCGCGCAGCCGACGGGCCAGGTCGCAGCCGTGCATCCCGGGCATCCGCAGGTCGAGGATGGCGGCGTCGGGCCGAACCACGTCCACGTCTTTCAGCGCCGCCCGGGCGTCGTAGTAGACGAACGGCTCGAACCCGACCAGTTCGAGGAGCATCGCCAGGCTGTCGGCGGTGTCCGGGTCGTCGTCCACGCACAGGACGCGCAAGTTCGGGATCGCAGGTCCCATGACCGTCCAGTGTGCAGGCTCCGTACCGCCGCCTCGGGTCCACGGACGCGGGCGGGGCCGGGTTTCCGGTCGGGCGAGGGGTTTGAGGGCGCACGGACGCCGGCTGATCCGACCGTGCGGCCTGCCTCGCCCGTTGCCGGATTCTACTACACGCGACGGCCGGCTAAAGGAGGAAAGTGCCGTCAGCCCGCATGCCGGCCGAGGACGCTGTGGCGTCGGCTGTAGGTAAAGTAGATCACCAGCCCGATCGCCATCCAGATGATCAACCTGGCCCAGTTAGCGGCCGGCAGTGAGAGCATCAGCAGCAAACAGGAGGCGATTCCCAGGATCGGGACGAACGGGACCAGCGGCACCCGAAACGGTCGCGGGGCAGTCGGGTTGGTGTGGCGCATGACCAGCACCGCCCCGCAGACCATTGCGAAGGCGAAGAGCGTCCCGATGTTGGTCATCTCCAACAGGATGCCGAGCGGCAGGAACGCGGCCATGGTGGCGACACCCAGGCCGACCACCATCGTCCCCTTCCAGGGGGTGCGGAACGACGGGTGAATGGCGGAGAAGAACGGCGGCAGCAGGCCGTCGCGGGAGACGGCCATCAGCACCCGGGCCGACCCGAGCATCATGACCAGCAGCACCGACGTCAGCCCGGCCAGGGCGGCGGCGGCGATAAGCCCCTTGGCCCCCGGCATCCCAATCGACGGGTGGGCGAATGCCTCGGAGACGGCCGCCCCCTTGTCGAGCTGGTTGTAGGGCACCATGCCGGTCAGCACGACCACCACGGCGATGTACAGGACGGTGCAGATCACCAGCGACCCGATGATGCCAATCGGCATGTCGCGCTGCGGGTTCTTGGCCTCCTCGGCCTGGGTCGAAACCGCATCGAAGCCGATGTAGGCGAAGAAGATGACGGCCGCCCCGGCGATCATCCCGAGCGGCTGGCTGCCGCGGAACTCGCCGGCCACCTCGTGGCCGAAGATGCTGATCCCGGTCCACCCATAGGGGGCGAACGGCTCCCAGTTGGCGGTGTTAATGAACGTCATGCCGACCAGGATGACGAAGAGCACCGCCCCGATCTTGATTGCCACCATGACCGCGTTGAGACCGGCGCTCTCCTTGATCCCCTTCACCAGCACCGCCGTCAGGGCGAGGATGATGAGGGCGGCTGGTAGGTTCATGATCCCATCGGTCGGGATGAACTTACCCGCCTCGTACTTGATCGGGGCGTTGTTCCAGGCTTGGGGCACGACCAGCCCCCAGTCCGCCGGGAACAGGGTGAGCAAGTTGGAGAAGTACTCGGACCAGCCGGTCGCCACGGTGGACGCCCCGACCGCGTACTCCAGGATCAGGTCCCAGCCGATGATCCAGGCGAACAGCTCGCCCATCGTCGTGTAAGCGTAGGTGTAGGCGCTGCCAGCCACGGGGGTCATGGCGGCGAACTCGGCATAGCAGAGCGCGGCCATCAGGCAGGTGAACCCGGCGACGACGTAGGAGAGCATCAGGGCGGGGCCGGCGACCTCGTTGGCTGCCTTGCCGGTGGTGACGAAGATGCCGGCGCCGATGATCGCCCCGATCCCCAGGGCAATCAGCGCCCAGGGGCCGAGGACGCGCTTGAGGTGGTCGCCCTTGGCGTCTGCCTGGGCGGCGACCAGCGGCTTCTTGACCAGGAGGTTCACGGCTGTTCCTTCCGCGACGGGGAGGCGGTGGTCGGGCACATCTTAACGAACCGGATCGGGAAACGGAAATACCGACCGCCCGTGGGTGTGCCTTTCGATTGGGGTCTCCTCGTTCCCAAGCTCCGCTTGGGAACGCAGTTCGCCAAGCTCCGCTTGGCGAACAATGGCCGGCCCGAAGGCTGAGGGGTTGATCGTAGCGTCACCGACTGGCCTTCCACGCGAAGCGGAGCTTCGCGAACTGCTTTCCCAAGCAGAGCTTGGGAACGAGAAGCACTGGGAGCAACTGGCTATTCGGCGTCCGTGACCACGAACTCGCGGAACCGCAGCGCCGCGTCCGGGCCGTCGCCAGCGTTGTACAGCTCGAACAGCCCGGCGGTCGCCCCCTTCAGGTCCACGTCGATCACCTGCGCCCGCCAACTGCCGCCGGTCGGCGGCAGCGTGGCCACGTCCCGGATCGCCCCCTTGGGCCGCGTCGGCCGGAACCGGATCACCGCCCCCGGGGACTTCAGCCCGGTGTGGTACAGCACCAGCACCCGCACCCGCCCGCCCCGGGACGTCACCTCGGGGGTGTTGATCTGCACCCCCGGCAGCCCCTCGACGTTGCGGATGCCGAGGACCATCGTCCCGGGGGCGCCCTCGGCGAAGAACTCCGCCACCGAGTTGTCGAACTCGATCCACCGGAACCAGAAGGACGGCATCTTCCCCGGCCCGGTCTCGGACATCACCGTCAGCGGCACCGGGTTGTCCGGCTGCTGGAACCGGCGGGTCCGCTGCACGAACGGCTTGAGTCGGGTCGTGTCGAGTCGCAGCAGGGCCTTCTTCGCCGCCGGCACCGGGTCGATGGCGGTGAACCCCTTGACCGCCAGCCCGGCCTGGAACTCCGCCCCGGCGACGAACGCGAATCGCCCCTCGGTCGCTCCCTTGAGGTCCAGGTTCAGCTCCTTCGTCTTCCACTCGCCGCCGGTCGCGCCGAGCGTGCCGGCCGTCCACCCGGCGCCGCCGCGCGGCTGGGTCGGGTAGAACCGGACCGCGACCTGCCCGTCGGCCGGCTCGGTCCGGTACGTCACCCGGACGCGGGCCTTCGCGGACGGGAACGGGACCTCCGGCCCGAGCAGCGCGGCCGCGGCCGACCCGACCGGGCGGGCGACCAGCGCCAGCCCGCCACCGTCGGCGTCGGTCACGGCCCCGTCGTACGCGCCGTTGGGGACCGCCGCGGACGGCTTCCAGCCTGGCGGGAACAGGCCGCTGCCGGTCTGGCTGGCGAACTGCCACTTCAGCGCGTTGGGTCGGTCCGGGTTGCCGAGTACCCGGCCCTTCTCGGCGAACTTGCCGCGGCCGGTCAGGTCGAGGTCGTACACCACGCCCGCGGCCTTCGGCGCGGGGGCGACCGGCAGTGCCGGCCCGGCGGGTGGACTCGGACGCGGTTTCGGCGGGTCCGGCTCCTTCTGCCGGTGGTCCGGCGGGGCCGGCTCGGGGGTGCGGGCCAGGGTGTCGTCCCGCGCCTGGTTGCCGGACTTGAAGACACCGGACTGGGCGGCGACGATCAGCCCGAGGACGACCACGGTGACGACCCCGACGGCCAGCCAGTGCCACTGCACCGGCAGTTTCTTCCCGGCGGGGCCGAACCGCCGGGTCAGCCGCTTGGTCGTCTCGGACACCATCTCGTTGAGGGTGTTCTGCAACTCCGGCGAGCGGGCCATGTCGGTCCGGGTGATGCCGGCCAGCACCTTGTCGCTGCCCGGCAGCCACGGGGTCAGGG
The DNA here is from genome assembly GCA_035699305.1 of Fimbriiglobus sp. Classification (GTDB taxonomy): domain Bacteria; phylum Planctomycetota; class Planctomycetia; order Gemmatales; family Gemmataceae; genus DASSAT01. The sequence continues at coordinate 3,894 of DASSAT010000400.1, forward strand.
CGGCGATCAACTCAGCCGGGGTCTGAAAGCGGTCGCCCGGCGTTTTGGCCAGCATCCGCTCGACCACCGCCGACAGCCCCGGCGGGAACGTCTTGTCGATCGACACCAGCGCCGGGGCCGACTTCATCTGGTGCTGGAGCAGCTTCTGGGTCGTGTTCCCCTCGAACGGCGGCCGGCCGGTCACCAGGGTGAAGAAGCTCGCCCCGAGGCTGTACAGGTCCGCCCGGATGTCCAGGTCCGGGCTGTTCATCGCCTGCTCGGGGGAGATGTAGTCGGCCGTGCCGACCACCGCCCCGTGGTCGAGGACCTCGGTCAGCTTGTCGTCCGGGTTGAACGACCGGGCCAGGCCCATGTCGAGGATTTTGACCGTCCCGTCCCGGGCGAGCATCAGGTTGGCGGGTTTAATGTCGCGGTGGACGAACCCCTTCTCGTAGGCGTGCTGCAACCCGGCGGCGGCCTGGGTGACGTACTCGACGGCCCGGCCGCAGGCGATCGGCCCGCTCTGCTGGACGAGCTTGTCGAGCGTCTGCCCGTCCACGTGCTCCATCACCAGGTAGTGCATCGACCCGGTCTGGCCGATGTCGAAGATGCGGACGATGTTCGGGTGGTCCAGGGCCGCGGCCGCCCGCGCCTCGCGGACGAACCGCTCGACCGCGACCGGGTGTTCCCCCTCGACAGCCGAGAGCACCTTGATTGCCACCCGCCGGCGCAGGGTGGCGTGCTCGGCCAGGTAGACCGTCCCCATCCCGCCCTGCCCGAGTTGATCGCGGATGACATACGGTCCGACGCGGAAGCCCCGATACCGCCCGGCCAGGAGCAGCTTCGCCTGGAATGTGGTCAGCACGCCGTGGCGGACGAGGACCGCCGCCGACTTGGCCGGGTCGGTCGGCAGTTCGGGCACCTCGGCGAGGGAGCGGTCCAGCGACTCCGCCGGCAGGATACCGCTCTTGCGGACCAGGTCGATCAGGTCGGCGGTGGACAGGGGGGAGGGCATGGGTGTCTCACGACCGTGACCGGGAGATGGCCGGCGACCGGGGAACACCGGCACGGTTCACTGTAGTTCAAATAAATGCGCAGGACCGGCGGAATTCGGTCCGGCGTATCAACCGAATTCCGTCCCGACCGCGGGTTCCCGTCCGCACGCGAAATCTCAGCCCGGACGGAACGGCGGTTCACTCAGCCGGCCGGTCCGCGCCCCATCGTTTCAACAGCTGGTGTTCGACCGCGAGTTGGTCGCA
>DASSAT010000401.1:0-5489 GCA_035699305.1 Fimbriiglobus sp.
GCGATGGACGCCGGCAACCTGCTCAAGCCGATGCTCGCCCGCGGCGAGCTGCACTGCATCGGGGCGACCACGCTCGACGAGTACCGCAAGCACGTCGAGAAGGACGCCGCCCTGGAGCGTCGGTTCCAGCCGGTGTTCGTCGATCAGCCGTCGGTCGAGGACACCATCTCGATCCTGCGCGGGCTGAATGAGAAGTACGAGGTCCATCACGGCGTCCGCATCAAGGACGCGGCCCTCGTCGCGGCGGCGGTGCTGTCCAACCGCTACATCTCGGATCGGTTCCTGCCGGACAAGGCCATCGACCTGGTGGACGAGGCGGCGGCCAAGCTCCGCACCGAGATCGACTCCATGCCCGCCGAACTCGACGAGATCAGCCGGCGGGTGATGCAGTTGGAGATCGAGCGCCAGGCGCTCAGGAAGGAGACCGACAAGGCGTCCAAGGAGCGTCTCGCCCGACTGGAGAAGGAATTGGCCGACCTGCGGGCCGACTCCGACGCCCTCAAGGCGAAGTGGCAGGCGGAGAAGGACGCGGTCCAGAAGGTCCGCCATGTCCGCGAACAGATCGAGGACGTCAAGCGACAGGTCGAACTCGCCGAGCGGCAGTACGACCTGAACCGTGCCGCGGAACTCAAGTACGGCAAGATGCCCGAACTCCAGCGCCAGCTCGCCGCACTGGAGAAGGAACTGCACGCTCCGTCCGGCGGACCGAAGCTGCTCAAGGAGGAGGTCGGCGAGGAGGACATCGCCGCGGTGGTCAGCCGGTGGACCGGGGTGCCGGTCACGAAGTTGCTCGAAGGGGAGAAGGAGAAACTGCTCCACCTGGAGGACGAGTTGCACAAGCGAGTGATCGGCCAGGACGAGGCGGTGACGGCCGTCGCCGAGGCGGTGGTCCGCGCCCGGGCCGGGCTAAAAGACCCGAACCGGCCGATCGGCAGCTTTATCTTCCTGGGGCCGACCGGGGTCGGGAAGACGGAGCTGGCCCGGGCGCTGGCCGAGTTCCTCTTCGACGACGAGCGGGCGATGGTCCGCATCGACATGTCCGAGTACCAGGAGAAGCACACCGTCGCCCGGCTGGTCGGCGCGCCGCCGGGGTACGTCGGCTACGAGGAGGGCGGACAGCTGACCGAGGCGGTCCGCCGGCGGCCGTACTGCGTGATCCTCTTCGACGAGATCGAGAAGGCGCACCCGGACGTCTTCAACGTGCTGCTCCAGGTGCTCGACGACGGCCGGCTGACCGACGGCCAGGGCCGGACGGTGGACTTCAAGAACACCATCGTCGTCATGACCTCGAACGTCGGCAGCCAGAAAATCCTCCAGTACCGCGGGTCTACCATCGGCGAGCTGTACGAGCGGATGCGGGACGAAATCCTCAACGAGCTGCGGAAGGTGTTCCGGCCGGAGTTCCTCAACCGGGTGGACGAGGTGATCGTCTTCCACTCGCTCCGGGAGGACGAGCTGAAGAAGATCGTGGACATCCTGCTCGGCCGGTTGCGGGAGCGGCTGGCGGACCGGAAGATCAGTGTCGTCCTGACCGACGCGGCCAAGTCGCACCTGGTCCGCGCCGGGCACGACCCGAACTACGGCGCCCGGCCGCTCAAGCGGACAATCCAGCGGGAAGTAGAGACGGCCCTGTCGCGGATGATGCTCCGCGGCGAGGTGCGGGACGGGATGACCGTTGAGGTGGACTACGACGACGCGCGCGACGCGCTGTCGTTCAAGCCGGTGGTGGAGGCGGAGGTGGTCGGGTAGGGCGGGCCGCCGCGCGGTCCCGCACGACCGGGTCACGATCCGGGACCGGGGCCGCGAGTCGGTGGACCCCTGCCCCTTCAACGTGCCCCGATCGTGCGGGGCCGGGCGGCCGCCCGCCGTCTGCCACGACTCTACCAGGATTTGTCGGCCCGGCCAGCCTCTTCCGGCCTTCCGGTTGCGTTGGCCGGCGGAGGCGACTACGGATGAGGTATCCCGCACGACCCGAGGAATTCGCCATGACGATCGACCCGGAGTACCCGGCACCCGCCTCCCGGCCGCGGTTGGCCAAGCAATCCGGCTGGCCGGTGGCCGTCGCCGTGGTCGTCTGCCTCGTGCTCGGGGCGCTGCTGTTGTGGTGGCTCGTCCCGAAGATCGGCGGGAACCACCAGCCGGGCCTCGACCCGAATGCTACCCAGCGGGAGCCGGCCCCGAGGTCGCCGCTGGACGCCGAGGAGCAGCAGGCGGTCGCCGTCTTCGAGTCGGCGCGGGACAGCGTGGTCAACGTGGACACCATGGTCCGGGTCCGCCGGCTGGACATGCGGGTGCAGGAGCAGCAGACCGGGACCGGTTCCGGGTTCTTCTGGGACGACGCCGGCCGGATCGTCACCAACTTCCACGTCGTCCGCGAGGCGGCGGCCAATCCCGGCGCCGTCGGGCTGCGGGTGGTGCTGGCCGATCGCACCTCCTGGGACGCCGAGATCGTCGGCGTCGCCCCCGACTACGACCTGGCCGTGCTGGCGATCGGCGACCCGAGCTTCCCCCAGAGCAAGGTCAAGAAGATCAAGGTCGGCTCGTCGGCGGACCTCAAGGTCGGGCAGAAGGCGTTCGCCATCGGCAACCCGTTCGCCTTGAGCCTGACCATGACCAAGGGGATCATCTCCGCGCTGGACCGGCAGATTGAGTCCCTGACCGACCGGCCGATCGCCGGCGCGATCCAGCACAGCGCCCAGATCAACCCCGGCAACTCCGGCGGCCCGCTGTTGGACAAGGATGGCCGACTGATCGGGGTGAATAGCCAGATCGCCACCCCGTCCGGCGGCAACGTCGGCATCGGGTTCGCCATCCCGGTGGATACGGTCAACACCGTGGTGACGGAACTCATCCAGCGCGGCCGGATCCTCAAGCCGGACCTGGGGATCAAGCTAGTGGACCAGCGGACGCTTCGACGGGCCGGGTTTCCAGACGGGGTGATGATCCGGGAGGTCGAGCCGGACAGCCCGGCGTCGAAGGCCGGGCTGCGCGGGCTGGGCCAGGATCCGCAGACCGGCGACGTGGTGCCCGGCGACCTGATCCTGTCCATCGACGGGCATCAAGTCGATAACCCCGCTGACCTGGCGCGTTTAGTCGCCGACCATAAGGTCGGAGACAAGGTGCGGTTGACCATCGAGCGCGATGACAAGCGGTCGGAGGTCGAAGTAACGCTGCGCGGGGTGTGAACTGGCCCGGCGAACCCCGAGCGGTAGCGAGGGGGTGTGGGCGTTCACCCCTCCCCCCAACCCCCTCCCCGAAGCGGGGAGGGGGAGCAAGTGTGTGGCTCCTCTCTTCCTCCCCTCCCCGCTTCGGGGAGGGGCTGGGGGAGGGGTTGGCTGCAAACCCCCTCGCTACCGCTCGGGGTTCGCCCGGAGGACCGGAGCCATGATCTCCGCGACCCGGATGGCCGGCTTGTGGTCGGTGTAGATCACCCCGAGCCGGCCGTAGGTCGGCACCGGCTGCGGCAGGCCGAACCAGCCGCACATCGCTTGGCTCGGCGTCACCCTGAAGAACTCGACCGGCCGCACCGATCGCAGGACGTTGTGGCGGATCAACACCCGGCCCAGCGGCGTCTTTTGGCTGATGATCTCGTCGCGCACGGCCGGGGCGAGGAAGCTCAGGTCGATCTGCACGATGCCGAACTGGACCACCTCGCCGGTGCCGCGCAGGGCGAGCAGGATTTTGCGGGCGTAGAAGTCGCCGGCGTGTCGGACGTCGAGAACCTTCACGTCCACCGGGCCGCCGTGGAACTTCTCGACCGTTACCGTCATGTGGTGGGCGTGGACGAGCAGCCCGCGGTACGGCTCAGGCACCGACTCGGCCGGCACCGTCTCGGTGGCCGGCCGGTCCGACCGGTCGGGGAAGTGGGCGAAGAGTTCGACCAGGGTCAGCGGCGGGGCCGGCGGCAGGGGCGGGTGGCCCCAGGTGTGGAGGTCGGTCGGCGGCGGGTCCACGATGGGCCTCGGGCAAGTTCGGGTCAGGCGTACCGCTTGGTCTGGTGCTGCGGCTCGAAGAACGTCGGCAGGTGGCGGTCGATCTGCATCAGCCCGGCCGGGGTCAACTCGACGCCGGTCGGGCTCACGCGCAGCCATCCCTCGTCCTGGAGCTTGCGGTAGCCGTCGCGGAACTCGTCGGCCACGTCCACCCCGAACTTGCCGCGGAAGTAGTCGCGCTCGATCCGGCCGGTCTTCAGCTGCAACACCATTTCGCGGATCAGCCGCTGGCGCTCGGTGACGGGAAGAGCACGGCCGATCGGCAACTCGCCACGTTCAAGCATCCCGACGTACTGCTCCCAGGCGTCCACGTTCTGGACGTGGACGCCGTTGACGTGGCCGAACGATGCGACGCCGGTGCCGAACATGTCCGCCCCGCGCCACAGGGCGTCGCGGTAGACGAACTGCGTTTTCCGCCGGTCCTTCACCACCGTATAGGCGCTCGACACCTCGTACCCAGCCTTGCGCATCTCGGCGAAGGCGTACTCGACCCACGCCCGCTTGGTCGGCCAGTCGGCGATCATCTGCGTCGGGGCCGCTTCCTGGCCGAGGACCGTCAGTTCCTTCGAGTACGTCGTGTTGAACGGCAGCTCCATCTGGTAGACGGTGACGCTCTCGGGCGACAGCTCGACGGTCTTGCGGACGCAGTCGCGCCAGTTCTCCCAGGTCTCGCCGACCATGCCAGCGATCAGGTCGATGTTGATCTGGTCGAACCCGACCTCCCGCGCCCAGCCGTAGGCGCGGTAGATTTCGCCGGACAGGTGGGCGCGGCCGTTGGAGGACAGGATTTCGTCGCTGAAGTTCTCGATCCCAAGGCTCAGGCGGGTGACGCCGAGGTTCTTGAGGGCTTGCAGCTTGTGCTGTTGTAGGGTGCCCGGCTCGCACTCGAAGGCGACCTCGCGGGCCTGGTCCCAGGGCATCAGCTCCTTGAGCCGGCCGAACAAGGACGTGAGCTGCGCGGCGCTGAGGTACGACGGGGTGCCGCCGCCGACGTAGACGTAATCGAGGTGCCGACCGCCGACACAGGGGGTCTTGCTGAGGAGTTCGACTTCTCGGGTGATCGCGTTGAGGTACGTCTCGACATCCCGAGCGTTCTTGTCGGTGTAGACCCGGAAGTAGCAGAACTTGCACCGCTTGCGGCAGAACGGGATGTGTAGGTACAGGCCGAGCGGGGTGCCGGGCTTCGGCGGTCGGTTCAGGGCGGCGAGGGCGTCCGGGACGTGGGCCGGCTTCCACGCCGAGAACGGCGGGTAGTTGGCGATGAAGTAGTTGCCCAGACCGGTCTTTTCCTGGGTCACAGCGTCGCTCATGACAAGCACCGTCGGGAAGATCAACGGGAGTGCCCGGCGGCGGGCACATAGGCGGGTACAGGTAATCTTACCGCATGTTTACAGCCGACCCAAGGCGGGTCTCGGTTTGGGAGGGCGAGGCTCCCGCCGAGCCACGGCTCGGCGGGAGCCTCCCCCACCCAAACCCAGACCCCCCTTGGGTAGGCTG
>DASSAT010000402.1:0-8846 GCA_035699305.1 Fimbriiglobus sp.
GGGAGAGGGGAGAAAAACACCGGTGGGCCTCGAAGACTCGGCCCACCCTACGGAAGAGTGTTCCGATGGCCGACATCCGGGGGTTCCGCGGGTTCCGGTACGACCTGGGCCGGGTCGGGTCGCTGTCCGACGTGGTGGCCCCGCCCTACGACGTGATCGACCCCGCCCTGCAACAGGCGCTCTACGACGCCAGCCCGTACAACGCCATCCGCGTCGAGTTGACGAAGGACGAGGCCGGCGACACCGAGGCGAACAACAAGTACACCCGCGCCGCCGGCACCCTCAAGGACTGGCTGACCGCCGGCGCGCTGCGCCAGGACACCGCGCGGTCGCTCTACGTTTACGAGCAGGAGTTCGCCGCCGAGGGCAAGACGTACACCCGCCGCGGGTTCCTCGCCCGGGTCCGGCTGGAGCCGTTCGGCACCGGCCGCGTCTTCCCCCACGAAGAGACCCTCGCCGGCCCCAAGGCCGACCGGCTCCACCTGTACCGCGCCACCGGGTTCAACCTGTCGCCGGTGTTCGGCCTCTACCCCGACGACGCCGGCGCGGTGTTCGCCAAACTCGAACCGCTCGTCCGCCAGGCGCCGCCGCTGGTCGCCAAGGACCACCTCGGCGTCACCAACCGGCTGTGGGTCGTGACCGACACGGCGGCTATCTCCGCGGTCACGGGGCTGATGGGGCCGAAGCCGGTGTTCATCGCCGACGGCCACCACCGCTACGAGACGGGGCTGAAGTACCTCGACGAGCGGAGGGCCGCTGGCGAAGTCCCCGACGACGAGGCGGCGCCGAACTTCTGCCTGATGATGCTGGTCGGCATGAGCGACCCCGGCCTCATCATCCTGCCGACGCACCGGCTGGTGGGCGGCCTGCCGCCGGTGACGGCGGGCCAACTCCACGAGGCGCTGGCCGGGCACTTCGACGTGGTCGGCCGCTTCGGCCCGGACGCGGCGGCGTGCTGGGAGCACGTCCAACTGGAGGACTCGCAGTCGGTGCTCGGGTTCGGCACCGTGGCGGACAACCAGTGGTTCGCGGTGAGGCTCCGCGGCCCGGCGGTGATGGACGGGCTGGCACCGGGCCAGTCGAAGGACTGGCGCGGGCTGGCGGTGAGCATCCTGCACAAGCTGGTGCTGGAGAAGCTCGTCCCGGGTAAACTCGGAGGCCGCCCGGCGTGCCGGTACGTCCACCTCATGAAGGAGGTGGCGGACGCGGTGACGGCGCGTCAGTGTCAGGTGGCGTGCCTGGTGCCGCCGGTCGGGATGGGGCACGTCGAGGCGATCGCCGGCAACCGCGAGAAGATGCCGCCGAAATCGACGTACTTCTACCCGAAGCTGCTGACCGGGCTGGTGTTCAACTCGTTGAAGAAGGACTGAGGGCCGGCCGATGCCCCGCCGCACCGACGAGCCGGACGACTGGGACGAGGACGACCTGCCGGACGGGGTCTACCACGACGAGGACGTGGCGACGGTGACGTGCCCGCACTGCCGGCGAGAGGTGTTCGAGGACGCGGTCTGGTGCCCGCACTGCGAGAACATGGTCGCGGACGGGTCGCCGCGGCGGTCGTGGTTCTGGATCGTGATGATGTTGCTGGCGCTGGGTGCCGCGCTGCTGTGGGTGCTGGGGTAGTCCCCGCGTAGGATCGGATCACGTCCCCCGCTTGAACAGCCGGCGGAACACCCCCAGCCCTGGCGACGGGGCCGTCTCGCGGAACAGCACCCCCTCGCGCCGGAACTGCCAGGCCGCGAACGCCACCGCCGCCGCCACCCACACCAGCAGCGACCCCAGCACCGGCGCGAAGTACCCCCACGGCACCGGGTCCGGCGACACCGACAAGAGCCGCTGCTGCAATAGCATCGCCCCCGTCACCGGCACCCAGCTCGTCGCCGCGTTCAGCTCCGCCACCGGCGACATGCTCCAGAACGCCAGCGGCATCGTCACCAAGAGCAGCGGCACCAGGTAGTACTGCCCCTCCTTGGTGCTCTTGGCGAACACCCCGATCGCCAGGCTCACCGCGCTGAAGAACGCCGCCAGCGGCAGCCCCAGCACCACGCACCCGAGCAGCCCCAGCCGATTGACGATCGGGAACCCCAGGTACGACTCGAACAGCAGCGCCATTCCGGTCAGCCACAGGACGTTCCACACCACCGAGGTGAACGCGAACGCGGTCGTCGCCAGCAGCTTGCCGAAGACGATCTCGGTCCGCTCGACCGGGCTGATGAGCAGCGTCTCCAGGGTGCCGCGCTCCCGCTCGCCGGCGGTCATGTCCACCGCTGGCTGGATCGCCCCGGCCACCAGCCACATGATCAGGATGAACGGGAACACCCGGGTGAACGTGTCGCGCAGCTCGTCGGCCGTCCGCTTCTCCCGGGTCTTGTCCGCCTGCGGGTCCACGATGTCGAACGGCTCCAGCACGGCCTTCGCGTCCCGCTTCGGGGTCAGCTCAGCGACCCGCGCCTCGACCACCTTCTCCCGCCAGGCGCGGACGACCCCGGCCAGCCGCTTGCCCGCCAGCTTCGACTTGTCGTCCCCGTCCCGGTTGACGATCCGCAGCTCCGCCTTGCGGTACGCCCGCACGTCCTTGGTCAGCCCCGGCGGCACGACCAGCACCGTGTCCACGGCCTTCGACCGCAGGGCGTCCCGCGGGTCACCGGCGATCCGCTTCACGGTCAGCGGCCCGGCGGCCTCGGCGCCGGCCGGCTCCAGCCCGTCGGCGAACGCCCCGTCCGCCAAGAGCGGCGGCAGCCCGGACCCCGGACCCGGCAGGTGCTCGGCCCCCGCGACGCCGACGACCGTCGGCTGGCCGAGCAGGGAGACGGCGAACAGGACCGCGGTCGCCGCGAACAGCGGGTACAGCACTGCCGGCAGGACCAGGATGAGTAGCAGGGTCCGGCGGTCGCGGACCAGGTCCCGGAGTTCCTTGCCCGCGATCAGCCGGACGACCGACCACCGCATGTAACCTCCTCGGTCAGGGGCGTTCCCAGTCCTCCAGGGCCAGCCCAGGGACGCGGGAGAAGTCCTTGAAGTTGTGGGTGACGACGGTCAGGCCGTGAACCTGAGCGGTGGCGGCGATCATCATGTCGAGGTCGCTGATGACGACACCGCGGGTTTCCAGGTCGGCTCGCACCTCGGCGTACTTTCGGGCTGCTGCATCGTCGAACGGCAGACTTTGGTAGGGTGCCAGAAACGTATCCACTTTCGCCCTCTCATTGGCGGGGGACGAACTGCGGATGGCCCCAACGTATAACTCCCCGACGACTACGGAACAGACGCCCAGATCACCCGGGGGATGGGAGAAGAAGCGGGAGATGAGGAGCCGCTTCTTCCCGCGCATCACCGAGATACAGGTGTTGGAGTCGAGAAGGTACTTCATTCGGCATCCAAATCTAACGGTTCGATCGGCTTCGGTGGGCGCCGGGGTGGAGCAACGAAGGATTCATCGGTTATGGAGCCGACCACGTTCTCGAAGTACCCCGGCGGCCAGCCGAGTTCCTCCGGGGTGGGCGGGCGCGCCCCATTGACCGACGGCTTCGCCTGCACCACCACGGCGACCTCGAACTCGCCGTCGGCGGCGCCGACCGGGACGTCCAGGTGCAGCACCCCGTCCGGCCCGGCCTTGGCCGACAACTGGATCACGCGCATCGCTCACCCCCTAAACACGGATACCGGGGATCGTTACGGTCATTGTAATGACCGTTCAACCGGGCCGAGGTTCCCCCATTTCGTTGAGAAAAGCGTCCACGAAAAAACCCCACCGTACCTCGGCCGAGGCCTTGGTACGGTGGGGCCGGAACAGAGAAGAGGCAGAACTCGGTTACTATACTGAATGCCCGGTTTCCCTTTGTCAACGGCAATTTCGCCCTCAGGCCAGGACCGCGTCGATCACCTCGCCGCTGTTCTCGGTCAGCCGCTCGGCCCGGCCGTTGTGGCGGAAGGTCAGCCGCCGGTGGTTGAACCCGAGCAGGTGCAGGATGGTGGCGTGGACGTCGTGGACGTGCGCCTTGCCCTCGGCGGCGCGCAGCCCGATCGGGTCGGTGGCGCCGACGACCTGCCCGCCCTTCACGCCGCCGCCGGCCAGCCACACGCAGAACCCGTGCGGGTTGTGGTCGCGGCCGCTGGTCCCCTCGCTCATCGGCGTGCGGCCGAACTCCCCGCCCCAGATCACCAGCGTGTCCTTGAGCAGCCCACGCCGCTTCAGGTCGGTGAGCAGGCCGGCGATCGGCTTGTCGCTCTGCAAGCAGAGCTTGCCGTGGTTGCCCTCCAGGTTGGAGTGGGCGTCCCAGCCGTTGGTGTCGCCGCAGTAGAGTTGCACGAAGCGCACGCCGCGCTCGACCATCCGCCGGGCGAGCAGGCAGCGCAGGCCGAACTCGGCGGTCTCCTTGCGGTCGAGGCCGTAGAGCGCCTTGGTTTCCTTCGTCTCGGACGCCACGTCCACGACCTCCGGGGCGTGGGCCTGCATCCGAAACGCCAGTTCGTAGGCGGCGATCCGGGCAGCAAGTTCCGGGTCGTGGCCGCGTGCGGACAGGTGTTCGCGGTTGCCCGCGGCGACGAAGTCGAGCGTCCGACGCTGTTGCTCGTCGGAGACGCCGAGCGGGTTCGCCAGGTGCTCGACCGGCGAGGTGCCGCCGCGGATGAGCGTGCCCTGGTAGGTGGTCGGCAGGAAGCCGTTGCCCCAGGCGGGGGCGCCGCCCTTGGGCCAACCGCCGGGGTCGGGCAGCACGACGAACGCCGGCATGTTGCGGTTCTCGGTGCCGAGGCCGTAGCTCGCCCACGCCCCGAGGCTCGGCCGGCCCATGAGGATGGAGCCGGTGTTCATCAGGTAGACCGACTCCGGGTGCGTCACGCTATCGCCGTAGCAGCCGCGTAGCACGCAGAGATCGTCCACGCACGACGCGATGTGCGGCAACCAGTCGGAGACCTCGATGCCGGACCGGCCGTGCTTCTGGAAGGTCCGCTTCGAGGCGAGGAGCTTGTTCTTATCGACGCCGCGGCGGGTCTTGACCATGCCGAACGACGCGGGCAACTTCTGGCCGTGCAGCCGAGTGAGTTCGGGCTTGGGGTCGAAGGTATCGACGTGCGACGGCCCGCCGGACATGAACAGGAAGATGACGCGCTTGGCCGTCGCCTCGAAGTGCGGCTCCTTCGGCGCGAGCGGGTCCGACGAGCCGTGGGGTTTATCCCCACGGTCCGCCGCGTACCCGTCCTCGGCGAGCATCGCGGCCAGCGCGACGGCCCCGAACCCGCACCCGGCATTGCGGAGGAAGGCCCGACGGTCAGGCGGAGTGATGGTTAGGTTCATGGGAACACATCAATCGATTGGTGAGCGAGAAGCATAAGACTCGCTCTATCGTTTCATGATCAGTCGAGCTTACTCCAGGACCAACTCCACCCCATCCTCAGCTTCGTCCCCACCCGAGCAATGGATCTCGATTATTTCGACCAGCCTGTCGAACACGGTCGGTCCTTCGTTACGTCTCGCGCGATCCAAGTCCTCGCGGGCCGAAGGCCGGTTTAATGGGTGGCAGTGAGTTAACTGCGACTCCAACCCTCGCACCGTCTCAGGGTAGCCGAGCCGTTCCCGGGATACAGCGGAGTTCTTCCATCGGAGAATGAAACCGCCCTCGGGTGTGCCGAACCCACCCCGGAGGATGTCATTAAATGCGTTCAGGTTCCGGCCCCATTCTGCCCCCGGGATCAGCACCCGACTGATGACCTCGTAGAACTCCTCAAGTGTAGAGAAATCACGGCCGTCGATCTCGTACACGGCCTTCGCCATCCGACCGCCCCCACTCTCCGGGCTAATCCAAATACACGAACTCGTTCAGGTTCATCAGCCCCCGGCACAGTTCGCTCAGCGGCGACTCACGCAGGAACGCCGCGGCCCGCTCCCGCTCCGCGTCCGTCGGCGACCGGCCGAGCGTCAGCCGGTACACCAGTTCGATCCGCTCCGGCTCCGTCTTCGCCTCGCGCTCCAGCCGGGCGGCCATCGCCTTCGCGGCGGACGTGGCCTCGGGGGAGTTCAGGAGCGCCAGCGCCTGCGGGGCGGTGGTGCTGCGTCCGCGGCGGGGGCAACTCAGGTTGCTGTCCGGCAGGTCGAACGCTTCCAGGAACGCCAGCCGCAGGTTCCTCCGGGCGAACAGGTACACGCTGCGGCGCGTTCGCTCCGGCACGGGGCTGGGCGGCGCGCCCTTGGCCCCGCCGGTCGGCTTCGCGGTCTCGGGCAAGACGACCCCCGGCCCGCCCGCCTTCGGGTTCAGCCGGCCGCTGACGGCCAGGAGCGAATCCCGCAGCGCCTCGGCTTCGAGCCGCAGCCGGTTCATCCGCGACAGGAGTTGGTTGTCCGGATCGGCCTTCGCCGCCTCGGGGGAGACCTGCGTTGATTGGCGGTAGGTCTCCGACATCAGCATCAGCTTGTGCATGCGCTTCAAAGCCCATCGATTGCCATCGATGGGCTTGCTCGGCTCGACCAGCTCACACGCCAACCAGTCGAGCAGTTCCGGGTGCGTCGGCCGCTCGCCGCGCAGGCCGAAGTCGCTCGCCGTCGCCACGATGCCCTTGCCGAAATGGTGTTGCCACAGCCGGTTGACGATCACCCGCGCCGTCAGCGGGTTGTCGGGGCTGACGACCCACTTCGCCAGCGCCAGCCGTCGGCCGGTGCTGCCAGGAAGAGGTTCAACCGCCGCGGGGACCGGCTTGCCGCCGGGCGACAGGACTTCGGGGAACCCCGGCCGCACCTCGGCCCCCTTGTTCGTCAGCTCGCCGCGCTCCAGGAGGTACGTCTTCACCGGCGGGCCGGGGCGATCAGTCAGCCCCATCGCCACCGGCGCAGGAGGCGGCTTGTTGGCGTCGAACACCTCCTGCTTCTTCCGCAACTTTGCGAGCTTCGCGCGGTGCTCGGCCGGTATCGCTTTCAACACCTCGGCCGCGGACACCGTCACCTTCTTCATCGTCTCGGCGACGAGTTCCTGCTCGCCGCCGGTGCGCTTCGCCGCCGGCGTGCGGTGGGCGGCCTGTGCCTCGGGGGAGAGCTTCGCCAGCTTCGTCTCAAAGAGCTTCGCCCGCACCGGCCCCTCCAGCGCCGCGATCTCGTCGCGCAGCGGCTTCGTCAACTCCAGATACTTGTTCAAGGCCGACTCGTGGACCGCCTTCTCCTCCGCCGTGGCGACCGACAGGTCGCGGCGGAACTCGGCCGGCGTGAAGAACGCCTGCAACCGGAAGTAGTCCGTCTGCGGGATCGGCTCGAACTTGTGGTCGTGACACCGCGCGCACGTCACCGTCAGCCCCAGGAAGACCAGAGCAGTCGTGTCGGTCATGTTGATGAGGGTGTTCAGCCGTCGTTGCGCCTGGTTGGCCGCGTCGGTCATGTCCGGGCCGAGCAGGTTGAACCCGGTGGCGATCAGCGCATCCCGGTCGCCGGGGAACGCCTCGTCGCCGGCGAGTTGTTCGATCACGAACCGGTCGAACGGCTTGTCGGCGTTGAAGCTGCGGATGACGTAGTCGCGGTAGCGCCAAGCGTCGGGGCGCGGTTCGTCGAACTCGTAGCCGTTGCTGTCCGCGTACCGGGCGAGGTCGAGCCAGTGCCGGCCCCACCGCTCACCGTACCTTGGCGAGGCGAGCAGCCGGTCGATCACCTTCTCGTAGGCGTCGGCGGACTCGTCCTTCAAAAAGGCGTCGATCTCCTCCGGCGTCGGCGGCAGTCCGGTCAGGTCGAACGTGACCCGGCGGATCAGTTGCGCTCGGGAGGCCGGCGGGGCGAACGCCAACCCTGCGGCGTCGAGCTTCGCGCGGACGAAGGCGTCGATCGGGTTTGGGGTTTGGGATTTGGTGCTTGGGATTTGCCCCCGCTTCGGGGGCTGGAATGCCCAGTGGTCGGCTGAAGCGACAGTGGTACTCGCCAGGATGACGGCCAACGACAGGCAGCGAGAGAGCATGAGTCGTCCGGGGTGTGGTGGGTCGTGGGCCATCTCAAGTGTGCGGGACCGGGCCGGGGGTGTCAATCGGCTATCCCCCCGCGTCGGCGGACAGCAAGAGGAGCCGCGTCCCGGGCGGCAGCGGCTCGGCCAGGTCGGCGACGAACCGCTTGCCGTCCACCGACAGCAGGTAAAGCGGGGCGAGCCGACCGTCGGGCGCGACAACCCCGCCCAGCTCGGGGCACGCCGCGGCGACTTGCGCGAGCGCGGCCACCGCCGTGTCCGCGTCCACGGTCAACTGTGCCCGGCCGGCGCGCCGGCGCGGGATGCCGTAGAACTCGACCGTCACCTCGGCCATGCCGGTATACTATCCGCATTTCCCATCCCCCGACCCGGGTTTCCCATGCCCAAAATCCTTCTCGTCATCGGCGATGCCGCGGAAGTGCTCGACACCTTCTACCCGCTGTTCCGCTTGAAGGAAGAAGGCTACGAGGTCCACGTCGCCGGGCCGGCGGCGCGGGTGTACCACCTCGTCCAGCACGACCGCCACCCGGACTGGGACATCACCGTCGAGTCGTCGGGCTATCGGCTGACCGCGGACGTGGCGTTCAAGGGGGTCAACCCGGACGACTACGCTGGGCTGGTGATCTCCGGCGGGCGGGCGCCAGAGTACCTGCGCTACGACCCGGACCTGATCCGGGTGACGAAGGCGTTCTTCGCCGCGAACAAGCCGGTCGCGTCGGTCTGCCACGGCATCGAGGTCCTGGCGGCCGCCGGGGTGCTCAAGGGCCGGACGGCGACGACCGTGGCCAAGTGCAAGCTGGACGTGGAGTCGTTCGGCGGCGAGTACGTCGATCGGGAAGTCGTGGTGTCCGGCAACCTGGTCACGGCGCGGACGTGGCACGACAACCCGGCGTGGATGCGCGAGTTCATCAAGTTGCT
>DASSAT010000403.1:0-4597 GCA_035699305.1 Fimbriiglobus sp.
TCCCGACCGCGAGAGCAAGAGCGGCCGGGACGGCCGCGGTCCCAGGGTGTGTCATGGCTTCGTCGCCGGGAGGGTGACGGCCACGTCGTTGGCCCGCGCCCAGTTGACCACCCGCAGCACGGCCGGGTGGTTGTGGGCCAGGGTGTTGTCCGCGGTGAACCGGATCTCGACCCCGACCGGCTTCTTCGTCTCGGCCTTCTTCGCGTTCACCGCGGCGACCACGTCGGCGAACGTCTTCGGCGTCCGGTCGTCGTCGATCAAGTAGAACTTCTCGTCCTTGACGTCCGACCCGCCGAGCATGGTCACGCGCACCCGCTGCTCCGGCGGGGTGGCGTCCGTCTGCGGGATCGGCGGCAGCGGTCGCACGTCCTTGTTGGTGGTCGGCTGCGTGGCCGACCCGCCGCCGGGGCCTTTGTCATCGGGGTTTGGCCCGCCGCCGGGACCGGTGCCGTCGCCGGACCCGCCGTGGCCGAACACCAGCAGTGCCACCAGCAGCGCCAGCGCGACGCCGCCGAGTATTCGCGCGACCCGGTGAACGCCGTGTGGGGTTTTGCCGCCGGTGATCCAGCGGTCGAGTGCCCAGGCGATCACCCCGGTCAGGACGTGGCCGACCAGGAACCCGCCGCCGACGGCCAACAGGTTCAGGGCGAACCGCACGACCCGGTCGGTGTCGAACCCGATAAAAGCGACCACCTCGGCCGGCATGGCAAGCACTCCCGGTCCACGAGCGAGCCTGACAGGAATTCTTATGCCGATGGCCGCCACTCGTCCTCCGGAAGCGAACGTCCGCCGGCTCTCTCGTTCCCAAGCTCTGCTTGGGAACGCAGGTCGCCAAGCTCCGCTTGGCGGATAGGCAGGGAGGGGCGCTCGCGGACGCGCGGAAACTGGCAGGCGCGGCATAACACGCGAAGCGGAGCTTCGCGAACGGCGTTCCCAAGCGGAGCTTGGGAACGAGAAGACGCGCTTGGGAACGAGAAGACGGTAGAGAACGCCCGCGGGCCACAAGTCGTTGGCAGTCCCGCTCCGGGCGGATACCCTGATAGGACTCACCCACCCTCCGGCGATCACGGAGTCTCCGCATGTCTCGCTCCCGCCTGGCCCGGCTTACGCTCGTTTCGGCCCTGCTCGCCGCCGTCGCGTTCACCGCTCCCAACGCCGCGTACTCCCAGAAGAGGGGTCGGAAGAAGGACGCACCCCACGGCAAGGCCGACGACCTGCTCAAGCCGAAGCCGCGGCCGAAGCGCCCGGCCCTGCCGCCGAGCAAACTGCCGCTGGAGTTCCTCCACGGGGAGCGGATCGCCTTCATCGGCAACTCCACCGCCGAGCGGATGAACCTGTTCGGCCACTTCGAGGCGCTCCTGCACACCCGGTTCCCGGACAAGGAACTGGTCGTCCGCAACTTCGCCCGGCCGACCGACGAGGTGTCCGTCCGCCAGCGGCCGACCGACTACACCCACCTCGACGACCCGATTTTCGCGTTCGAGCCGGACACGTTCCTCTGCTTCTTCGGCTGGAACGAGTCGTTCGCCGGGCCGGCGGGGGTCGAGAAGTTCCAGGCCGACTACGAGCGGTTCCTCGACGAGTACGCCGCCAAGTACCCCCGCGACGACGCCAAGTCGAAGCCGCGGTTCGTGTTGATCTCGCCGATCGCGTTCGAGCCGACCGGCGACAAGCTGCTGCCCGACGGGACGAAGGAGAACGCCAACCTGAAGCTGTACACGGCCGCCGTCAAGGCCGTCGCCGACAAGCGGAAGCTGGCGTTCGTGGACCTGTTCGCCCCGACCGAGCCGCTGTTCGCCCGCGAACCGGGGATGCAGTTCACCATCAACGGCGTCCACGTCAACGAGACCGGCGACCGGGAGGTCTCGACGCGGCTGGACCGGGCGCTCTTCGGCACGCCGAACCCGGCCGCGGAGATGACCGCCCGGTTCGAGAAGCTGCGGGCGGCGGTCAACGACAAGTCCTGGGTCCACCTCCAGGACTACCGGATGCTCAACGGCTGGTACGTCTACGGCAGCCGGCGGACCTGGGACCTGGAGACGTTCCCCCGCGAGTTCCTCAAGATCCGCAACATGGCCGCCGTCCGCGACCGCTACGTCTGGGACATCGCCCAGGGGAAGGAGGTCGCCGCGAAGCCCGACGACAGCCACACCGGCCAGTTGGTCGTGCCGCCGACCCGGTTCGGCGAGCCGCGGCAGAAGTACTCCGAGGCGGACACGCTGCGCTACCTGACGCCGGACCAACTCATCAAGTCCTGCACCGTGCCGCCGGGGTTCGAGATCAAGCTGTTCGCCGACGAGAAGATGTTCCCGGAGATCGCCAAGCCGGTGCAGCTGAACTTCGACAACAAGGGCCGGCTGTGGGTGTGCTGCATGCCCACCTACCCGCTGTGGAAGCCGGGCGACCCAAAGCCGGCCGACAAGCTCGTCATCCTCGAAGACACCGATGGCGACGGCAAGGCGGACAAGTCCACGGTCTTCTACGACAAGCTGCACTGCCCGACCGGGTTCGAGTTCTTCCGCGGCGGGGTGCTGGTGGTGGACCAGCCGCGGCTCGTCTTCCTCAAAGACACCGACGGCGACGACCGGGCCGACCAGGTGACGCGGCTGATCGACGGGTGGGCGACCGACGACACCCACCACACAGTTGGCGCGTTCGAGTTCGACAACGGCGGTCGGATGCACATGCTCGAGGGGCTGGCGGTGAGCACCGCCGTCGAGACGCCGTGGGGGCCATTCCGCAACTTCGCCACCCCGGGCTGTTACGTCCTCGACCCGCGGGCGCTCAAGGTCAGCCACTTCGTCACCCCCGGGTACGGCAACCCGTGGTGCTACGTCTACAACCAGTGGGGCCAGGGCATCGTCGGCGACGGGACCGGGGCCAGCCAGCACTGGGACACGCCGCTCTCCGGCGCCCAGTACACCGGCCGCAAGGGGCTTAATCCGGTGTTCGACACCGAGCGGCTGCGGCCGGTCGTCGGCAGCGAGTTCCTGGTCTCCCGCCAGTTCCCGGACGACGTGCAGGGGCAGTTCATCTACGCCTGCGTCATCAACATGAACGGGATGCCGCGGTGGACCATCAAGGATGACGGCGCCGGGTACAAGGGCATCCGCGTCCGCCACGATCCGAACGACCCCAAGACTGCCTACGACCTGATCCGATCGACCGACAAGCACTTCCGCCCGGTGGACCCGCAGATTGGCCCGGACGGGGCGCTGTGGTTCGGCGACTGGGCCAACGCGCTGATCGGCCACATGCAGTACTCGCAACGCGACCCCAACCGCGACCACCAGCTCGGCCGCATCTACCGGCTCGTGTACACCGGCAAGCCGCTCCTGAAACCGGTGACGCAGTTCGGCAAGCCCGCCGCTGAGATTCTGGAGCAGTTCCGCGAGTACGAGTGGCGGACCCGCTACCGCGCCCGCCGCGAACTGCACGACCGGCCCGACGCCGAGGTGCTGCCGGCGGTCCAGGCGTGGGCATCGAAGATCGACCCGACCGACAAGGACTACGACCGGCTGCGGTGCGAGGCGCTCTGGGTGCAGCAGGGGCACCACGCGGTCGATCCCGGGCTGCTGAGCCAAGCCCTCGCGTCGAAGACGCCGGACGCCCGCGCCGCCGCGACCCGGATCGTCGCCGACGAGCGCGACACTGTACCAAACGCCTTCGAACTGCTCACGAAGATGGCATCGGACCCGCACCCGCGCGTCCGGACCGAGGCGGTCCGCGGGCTGAGCTACTTCCCGACGATGGAGGCGGCACGGGCGGTCCTGCCCGCGGCGAGCTCGCCGGACTACTGGGTGAAGTACACCGCCGAGGCCGCCCTCGGGGCGAACGAGTCGGTCTGGCGGCAGGCGTTCCTGACCGGCCAGTTCGCCAAGGACGACCCGGCCGCGAAGAAGGCGCTCACCGGCCTGCTGGCCGCGTCCAAGGCCGGGGCCGCGGCGCTGCCGTACCTGCAACAGCTGCTCAGCGCCGAGCCGAAGTCCCCGGAGCAGCGCGACAAGGCGCTGCGGGCGCTGGCGGACATGCACGGCAACGCGACCAACGGCCGGCAGGTGTTCGTCCGCAACTGCACCGCCTGCCATCAGGTCGGCAACGGCGAGGGCCACGAGTACGGCCCCAACCTCCAGCAGGTCGCCACCCGGCTGAAGATCAAGCAGAAGATCGTCGAGTCGGTCCTCGACCCCAACGCCGAGGTGGACCCGAAGTTCCTGTCCACCCGCATCGACACCCTGGACGGCAAGACCATCACCGGCCTGGTGGTGTCCGAGAACAAGCAGGAGGTCGTCATCTTCGACGGCAAGGAGAAGAAGGTGGTCAAGGTGGACGACATCGACCGGCGGACGGCCCTCAAGCAGAGCAGTATGCCGGAGGGGCTGGGCGGGTCGATCTCCCCGGCCGAATTCCTCGACCTGATCGAGTATCTGTCCGGGCTGAAGTAATCAGAATCATTCTCCCCTCTCCCCTTGGGGGAGAGGGGTAGGGGTGAGGGGTGGGGCTTGTGGGGTCGTGAAGCTCTGACCTCTCTCCCCGCTGGGTGCTCTGTCGAAATGTTCGGTCTTGTAGGGTGGGCCGAGTCTTCGAGGCCCCCCGT